>JAHDCJ010000022.1:0-25094 GCA_020629935.1 Saprospiraceae bacterium
AATCAAAAGCGGGTACCTTATTTTCTAAATTAAAGGTAGAAGATTTTGATCTTACTGTTCAATTTAAAGGAATGGTAAATTAGGAGAGATTAAACTGGCATCTTGAAGTTTTAAGTATAGAACAAGCGGCCGTGGTCAAACTTTTCTTATGTAAGCCTGCTTATTTTAGTAAATAGGTACTCAAAAAATAAACAGGGAATCCATTTTCGATTCCCTGTTTATTTTTAACCTATTTTTATTTCTCCTCTGCATTTGGTAAGACTTGATCTCCAAAGCGCTCAAAATTGACTAACCAAGCGGCGGCATTTTTTACATATCGCGCAGTTCCTGCGGTATCCCAATTGATAAACAATCGAGTAAAACCACCATCTAATAATAAACGTTTACCATCCTGCTCGTAAACGGCAGTTACTAGATTATTTTGTGAACCATAAATAAGCGGACTTAAATGTTTAGAGTCTTGGATTGTAGCAATGGTTATCCCTTCGTAAACGTATTCTAAACCTGTGGTAATTAAATGACCTGGAGTTAAGCCCATTTTTTCCTTCTCGTAATCTACAGGAACCGTTTTGTTACCTGGAAGATTACCTAACATAGTAGTACCAATTAGTGCTTTAGCTACATAATTTGCATCGGCATAGTATGGATCATTATCTCCCCAAATATAGACTCCTTTACCACTTTCAAAATACTTTTTAATCACTTTTAAATGGTGATCATTTAGTTTTTGGGTACGATCTGAAATGATCCATAATTGACATGATTTTTTCAATTTCTCTTCCAATTCTTTCGGCTCAGGCGGATTATTAATCCATCGATAGGTGGAAAAACCTTTTTCCTTTAAAGCCGCTTTGGGTAATTCGAAATTAAAACCTTCTCCTGTATAAAGATGTAATACGGCTACCGTTTGTCCTTTAAAAGCTCCGTCAACAGCAAGATCATATTGGTTGCCTGCTGCATTTCCATAAGTATCTGATTTTACTTTTTTGTATTTTACATTTCCATTTTTATCTTTTAGTATTTGCCCTGTTTCAAGTGATCTTGCGGGTTCTACTACGACATTTTCACCTGCATTAGAATTATATTGACCAAAAGCGTTCGAGATACAAAAACAAAGCGCAATTAAAGTGATCCAAAGTGTTTTCATAATTTTTTTTCGTTTTATATATGTTTATGATAGAATATACTTTAGTAGATGCTACAGTCTTTAATTTTGGTGTATTAATGAAAAAAAGATATCTTGGTAAGTACTAGTAGTTATTTTTATTTTGGCTTGTTATTTAAAAAAACATTATGCGACTTTTTATTTTATTTTTAATAGGAATGGGGTGGTCCAATTTTTCACATGCACAGTTTGTGAAGCATTTGATTATTGAAACAGAAACAGGAATTGAGGAGATTGCAGTTTTAAATAAAATGGAAAAGAAACGCTTCAAAAAGAATAAAATGTACACCTCTTATAATGGCAGTGGATTAATTACATTGCAAGGAGAAATTAAAGGAAAATTAGCACATGGTACGTACGCTAAATTTGATTCCACACGAACCTTACTTGTGCAAGGAATGTATTTTTTCGGAGAAAAACATGAAGAGTGGAAAACTTATCATTCTACGGGAGAATTGAAAACAGTGCGATTTTTTAAAAAAGGCAAGCAACACGGGAAAAGCAAAGTGTTTGATACTGAAGGTGAATTAGTAATGAAAACACGGTATCGAAAGGGGACTATTAAAAAGTAATTAATCACTTTTCTTTTTTTTCAAAAGAAATAATTTGACTTCCTTCAGCAAACTGTAAATGTCTTGAATAGTGGTACCTTTTAAATTATTATAATCCCTTATTGGATGTTTATATCTTTTACTTGATCTTTTCTTAATAAACTTTCTAACGGAGCGCATTACTAATCCTCGATGTTGATATTTTCCTTTTATCTTATTTTCAGCGGTGTGTAAGGCGCAATAAAGACTATAACTTTTATTCGATATATCATCTATACAAAGGCGATCATCTTGGTGGTTCCAAGCCCCATTTTTTAAGATATTTTCAGCAGTTGAGATTATTTCTATTCCTTGTACGTAACGTGTTCCTTGTGCGGAAAGAAAATTTATATTTAAAATACTCAGATTAAAAGATAGGATTAAGAGCGTTTTCATTTTAGAAATGGTTTAACTTAAATAGAATATTTTATTGGACTTTATTACAAAGTAAAAAAAATAATTGTCTTTCCTTTTTTCTTGGAAAAATCTATAATTATTATCTTCTTTGTTCTCATTCAAAATTTTACTCCATCATGCAAGTAGAAGTCTTAAAATCAAAACTCCAACAAGTTTTCGTTACCGAATCCAATATTGCCTATAGAGGAAGTATCACTATAGATGAAGATTTAATGGATGCAGCAGATTTGTATGAATGGGAATTGGTCCATATCAATAATGCCACAAAAGGAACTCGAATTATTACTTATGTGATAAAGGGAGCGCGAGGTAGCGGTGCTGTTTGTATGAATGGAGGTGCCTCTTTGCACGCTTCTACAGGAGATAAGATTCACATTCTATCTTTTTGCCATGTGGAAAAATCCTTGGCTAAAGCACATAAGCCTATTATTATTTTTACCAATGAAAAAAATGAAATGATTGGTAAAAAAGAAGTATAAAATTTATAACGAATAAGAAGGATGTCTTCTTTGAAAGTTAAAATTATTTATTAATTTTATGGTGCATACCTCACATTGCGTTAGAAGCTATATTCCTCACCTGTAGGCTTCTTTTCTTTTCATCTTATTTGACGTATTTATCCTATACAAAAATCATTGATTTTGTAGCTGCATTACTATGTGTCTATTCGATGAACCTATCTTTTTACCACAAAACTTTATACCTATGAAAAAATTATTATCTATTTTTTTATTGCTGGCTTTTAGTTCAATGCTAAAAGCTCAACCTGATTGTGAAGCAACCTCCGCTGCTTTTTTATGGTCATCATCTAGTCCTTGTTGTTATAGCGCCAAATGGCCTAACCCCAACGAAGGCACTTGTACGGGATCTTGGACAGTAACTGGACCTGGAACCAATATTACTTCTACTAATGTCCAATTCCTCTTCTTTTGTGCAGAAGTTGATGGATTTTATACAGTAAGACATCGAGTGGATGGTTTACCTGATGCATTGCGTACTTTTGAAATCACAGGTTGTTCTACGGACCCATGTGAAGAATTGGAAGCAGAATTTTGTTATGAAGGTACTCGTTGTTATAATGCAGGAGTGAGTTATCTTGAAAATTGTGATCATTTCTTTACGGATAATACAGAAGGAGATCATACGAGTTCTTGGATTATTAAAGTCCGTACTATTTGGGGAACGATGATTACCCAGAATTTATCAGGATCAGATGTGAGTCAAAACACGGTTAATTATTTAACAAAAGATTTTGTACTTCCATTGAGTGAAATTTATGAAGTATGTTTGGTTGTAGAAAATGATTTCGGATGTTCAGATACTTCTTGTGTGAGTTCTTGCGGTGGAATCGATTTAGTATTTCCAGTTGCTGGAGAACAAAGACCAAGGTTAGAAATGAGTAATGAGATGTTTGTCTTAAAATCAAATTTGGTTGGTCGGAACCAATTTATGGAGTTAGAGCAAATAGTACCTGCTCCAGATGACGTAAAATTATTTTATCGAATAGTAGATCGAAATGGTCAAATCATACAGAACTCCCCATTAGTTAATCAATATCAAGCCATTCTTACCAATCAACTCACGAGTGGTGTTTATTTCCTTGTCATCTATAACCAAGATAGAAATGTTCCTGTAGCGCAAAAGCGATTTGTGGTTTACTAGAAATCTCTATTTGTAAAATACCCAAAGATTGATTGTATTGAAATATTGATTAGATCAAGGCCAACGCTATGCGTTGGCCTTTTTACTGCCAAATTGACATAATGACAGCAATTTTAAAGAAATTACGATTTTTTATGCCATGATGAAAGATCAAAAAATGAAAAACTGCCACTTTTACCATATAAATAAGAAAAATATGGCTTGGCACATCTATTGAAAAAGGATAGAGGTATAGACAGTTTAACAAAACAATTTTTAAGTAAAAATAAGTAACATGGCAAAAATTATTGGGATAGACTTAGGAACAACAAACTCCTGTGTGGCCGTAATGGAAGGAAATGAACCGGTCGTTATTCCAAACGATGAAGGAAAGCGTACTACGCCTTCTATCGTGGGTTTTATGGACAATGGCGAACGAAAAATTGGTGATCCTGCAAAACGTCAGGCAATTACTAATCCTGTGCGTACCATTCAGTCGATTAAAAGATTTATGGGTAGCCGATATTCTGAAATAGTGGATGAAGCAGGAAAAATGCCTTATAAGATCGTTAAAGGACCAAATGATACGGTTCGGGTAGACATTGATGGAAAATTGTATTCTCCACAAGAGATCTCTGCGATCGTTTTGCAAAAAATGAAAAAAACAGCTGAAGATTATCTTGGACAAGATGTAACTGAAGCAGTAATTACCGTTCCTGCATATTTTAATGATGCGCAACGACAAGCTACAAAAGAAGCGGGTGAAGTCGCAGGTCTTAAAGTACGAAGAATTATCAATGAGCCTACCGCAGCAGCGTTAGCTTATGGTTTAGATAAAATGAGCAGAGATATGCGGATTGCCGTATATGATTTAGGAGGAGGAACCTTTGATATTTCGGTTTTAGAATTAGGTGATGGAGTATTTGAAGTAAAATCAACTAATGGAGATACCTTCTTAGGAGGAGATAACTTTGATCAAGTAATTATAGATCATTTAGCAGAAACCTTCATGGCTTCTGATAATATTGATTTAAGAAAAGATCCAATGGCTTTACAACGTTTAAAAGAAGCAGCGGAAAAAGCAAAAATTGAATTATCTTCTACCACAGAATCTGAAATCAATCTTCCATATATTACTGCAATTGACGGAGTACCCAAACACTTGGTATTAAAGTTGACTAGAGCAAAATTTGAGCAATTAGCTGATGATTTGATCTCTCGAACACTTAAACCTTGCCAAGAAGCATTAAAAGATGCAGGATTATCAACTTCAGAAATTGATGAAGTAATATTAGTGGGTGGTTCTACTCGTATTCCAAGAATCCAACAAACAGTAGAAGAATTTTTTGGTAAAAAACCAGGAAAAGGAGTAAATCCTGATGAAGTAGTTGCCGTAGGTGCATCTATTCAAGGAGGAGTACTTACTGGAGAAGTGAAAGATGTATTGCTTCTTGATGTAACGCCACTTTCTTTAGGTATTGAAACTATGGGTGGTGTTTGTACTAAACTTATTGAATCAAATACGACTATTCCAACCAAAAAGTCTGAAGTATTCTCTACCGCACAAGATAATCAAGCCTCTGTAGAAATTCATGTGTTGCAAGGTGAACGATCAATGGCCAGAGATAACAAAACCATTGGGAAATTTATCTTAGACGGTATTCCTCCTTCTCAACGTGGAGTTCCAAAAATTGAAGTGACATTTGATATTGATGCGAATGGAATCTTAAGTGTTTCTGCAAAGGATCAAGGTACAGGAAAAGAACAAACTATCCGTATTGAGGCATCTACAGGCTTATCTAAAGATGAAATCGAAAAGATGAAAGCAGAAGCTAAAGCGAATGAGGAAGCTGATAAAAAAGCGAAAGAAGAAATCGATAAATTAAATACAGCGGATTCATTGATTTTCCAAACGGAAAAACAATTGAAAGAGTTTGGAGAAAAACTTCCAGAAGAACATAAAACAAAGATCGAATCTTGTTTAGATCGATTGAAAAAAGCACATGCGGCGAAAGATATGGCAGAAATTGATGCTGCTGTAGAGGAAATGAATGCCGCTTGGGGCGCTGCTAGTCAGCACATGTATGCAGATGGAAATCAACCAGATATGGGGGCAAATCCTGATCCTTCAGCAACAGCAGAAAATCCTCCCAAAGAGGATGAAGATGTAACAGATGTAGAATTTGAAGAAGTAGACGATACGAAGTAAAATTCTTCTAAATATTTATTTGAAGCCTTGACATGAAATGTCAAGGCTTTTTTTGTAACATTTTTTAAGAAAACTCGTACATATGAATTGTTGATTAGGTCTTTAAATAAGATTGTTTTTTTTAATATTAATAAAAATTAAATACTATATAACTTGCAGATTTCTACTAAACAAAAAGAAATTAAGGAATTAAAATATAAAATTGATCAAACGACCAATATTAATGATAAGATCAATTTATTGAAAGATCTTGTTAGTGAGTTGGGTTACGATCAACATGAGGAAGCATTATTGTATGCTAATGAAGCTTTATCCCTTTCTGAAAAAATTGATTCTAAAAAAGGGAAGGCTGCTGCTTTAATTAGCTTGGGTTCAATTTATAGAAAGCATAATGAATTTGAGAAAGCAATTTCCTTATTGTTTAAAGGCTTAAGTTTAGCAGATTCTGAAAATGACCAATTATTAGTAGCCAATGCTTACATTAATATTGGATTAGCCTATTCTAAAAACCATAATTTTAATAAAAGTCTGAAATGGTATGAAAAAGCTATTGTGGCTTGCAGGGAAGTCAATGCACTGAAAGGAGTATGTAGTGTAAATAATAATATTGCACTTATTTTTCATGAAAAAGGAGAATTACATAAAGCGTTAGAAAAGCACATTGAAAATTCAAAATTATGTGAAGAGATTCACTTTAAAGAAGGGCTGAGTACTTCTTATAATAACATCGGATTAATTTATTCTGAATTAGGCGAATATCAAAATGCGCTTGACTTTTTTAATCGATCGTTGATGATAAAATACGAATTTGGTACCCAAAGGAGTATTGCGGTAACCTATCAAAATATTGGTACTACTTATCTAAATCTTAAAGATTTTCCAAAGGCTAAAGAGTATTTAAATTTGTGTGTTCAACAAGCTGCGGTAATTAAAGATGATGAGTTGTTGTACTCCATTTATAAGGATCTTTCCAACTTATATAAAGAAGAAAATAATCTTTCAGAGGCATTAAGTTTTTATGTGAAATATGCAGAATTGAAAGAAAAAGTCTCTCAAGATCGTCGTAGTCGCCGAATTGCAGATTTAGAAATGAGATTTGAAACGAAGAAGAAAGAAGCAGAAATTGAATTATTAAATAAGGAAAAGGAATTACAAGCGTTACAATTGAAAACCCAATTTCAATCGATGCTGTTGCGTAAAAATTTGGAACTAGAGGGACAAAACAAAAAGCTCAATCAAGCCATACTCGAATTAGAACGTTTTGCTTATATCACCTCGCATGATTTAAAGGAACCATTGCGAAATATCAATAGTTTTTTATGTTTAATTGAGAAGAAGATAAAGCAAAGAGATTACGGAAATTTGGAAGAATATATTGGATATTCCCTTAAAGGCGCCAAGCAAATGAGTGCGTTAATTAAAGGTATTTTACTCTATTCAAAACTTGGAGCAGAACCAGAAATTGAATTAATAGATATTAATGAAGTTATTGAGAAAGTAACGGTGAGTTTGGCTCCTTGGGTGGTCAATCGTTCGGCCAAGATTGAATTTTCTTCTTTGCCAAAATTAGAGGCTAACCCTACACAAATGATTCAATTGTTTCAAAATTTAATCGAAAATGGATTAAATTATAATAATAGTGAACAGCCCATTATACAAATATCAAGTAAACAAACTAAGACTGCTTTTATTTTTGAAATCAAAGACAATGGGATCGGAATAGATGAACAATATTACGATACTATTTTTGAAATGTTTAAACGTTTACACGGCCAAGAAATTTACATGGGAGCAGGGATTGGATTGGCTATTTGTAAAAAGATAATAGATGCCCATCAAGGAGAAATCTGGTTGAAAGGAAATGAAGACGGAGGTACGTCTTTCTTTATCAAATTACCTAAAAATTTAACATCGCTTAAACAGGATGTCCAAGGAGATCATAGTGCTGAGCTCCAGTGATTTTGATTTGCGCAAAATCACCAATACGCACAAAATGTGCTTTCGCATCTACTAAGACTTCGTTGTCTACTTCTGGAGAATCATAAACCGTTCGGCCTATAAAATAATTTCCTTCTTTTCGATCAAATAAGACTTTCATGGTTTGGCCAATCTTTACTTCGTTTTTAGCTAAAGAGATTTCAGATTGAATTTCCATAATACGATTTGCACGAGCAAGTTTGATTTCTTCTGGTACATCATCGGCAAGCTGATGTCCAGGGGTATTTTCCTCATGAGAATAAGTAAATACACCTACACGCTCAAATTCCATCTCTTCTACAAATTCACAAAGATTGTTAAATTCTTCTTCCGTTTCTCCTGGAAATCCAACTAATAAGGTCGTTCGTATAGCAATGCCTGGGATAACCTTTCGGGCATGGGCAATAAGTTCCTTTTGTTCTGCCATTGTAATCTGTCTGCGCATTCGCTTCAATACTTCATCATCTGCATGTTGTAACGGAATGTCTAAATAATTACAAATATTATCATGTCGTTTCATTACCTCAAAAATTTCTCGGGGAAATTTACTTGGGTAGGCATAATGCAAACGAATCCAATCTAATCCTTCTACCGCCGCAAGAGCATCTAAAAGATCATCGAGTCTTCTCTTTTTATACAAATCTAAACCATAATAGGTAAGTTCTTGAGCAATTAACATCACTTCTTTGACTCCATTTCGCACAAGGTTTTTGGCTTCTTCTACTAAAGATTCAATGGGTCTTGAGATATGTTTTCCACGCATCAAAGGGATCGCACAAAAGGCACATGTTCGGTTACAACCTTCTGAGATTTTTAAATAAGCATAATGAGGTGGCGTGCCTAATATTCGATCTCCAATTAATTCATGCTTATAATCTGCATTCAATTTTGCAAGTAATCCAGGGAGTTCCAATGTGCCAAAATAAGCATCTACTTCAGGTATTTCTACTTCAAGGTCAGCTTTATAGCGCTCTGATAAACAGCCAGTAACGTAGAGC
This sequence comes from Saprospiraceae bacterium, assembly GCA_020629935.1. Lineage (GTDB taxonomy): Bacteria > Bacteroidota > Bacteroidia > Chitinophagales > Saprospiraceae > JAHDCJ01. Next base: position 8,998 of record JAHDCJ010000022.1, read on the forward strand.
TTTTCAATGTCTCCTTGTTCCTTTATCTTGGCATATTCTAAAATGGTATTTACGGATTCTTCTTTTGCTCGATCAATAAAACCACAGGTATTGATGATCACAATCTCTGGATCTTCTTCCATAGTAGCATCATGTACTACATCAAATTCATTATGACGAAGCTGAGCCATTAATACTTCCGAATCTACTAAGTTCTTTGAACAACCTAGTGTAATTACATTCACCTTTTCTCGCTTAAAGTTTTTCGTTTTCAAAGCTTATTTTTTTGCAAATATACCAAACCCTAAGGGATATCATGGTGATCATGCCATTATTTTATAGATTATTCATTAGGAATAATTAAATTTGAAGTATGTCAACAAAAATCAAAAAGCAAAATGTACTTCTTTTGATCTTGTTTCTTAGTCTTACCATAAGCATATTTCTTCTCTGGATTCAAAAACCAGCACAAGAGCAAGAGCCGATAAAGACGATTCAAGATGAACGATCTCAAGATTTTGATCTAGAGGAAAATGAAGGACAAAAGGAGGTGGAAGTATTTGATGATCAAAATGATAATGAAATAGTTGATCCAACATTAAATCAATTTTCTGATTTGGATAAACTTCCTGTCGAATTTGTAGACGAGGGATTCAATTCCCAATTTGCGACAACCATCGACAAGTCTAAAATGGATTATTATGATAAAAGTTTTGCTTATAAATTAGCCGCAGTGCTTAATCCTAAAGTACAAGAAATTGAAGAGTTAAAACTAAAAATCAAATTACTTAATGAAGAAGGAGAAGTGATTGTTGTGGATTATATAGAACCCGTATTGAACGGACAAGTGGATCGATTTAGAATAGGAGATCCAATATTATTAAATGCGTTGATTTTTGAAGAAAGGGTATTAAAAGATCGAATTGACAAGGCCGTAATCAGCATTCATTATTTAAAAGAAGCTTCTAGTTCTTACACTGCTAAAGATAAACCGAAATCTTTAGAATGGGGTATAGTCCAGCCTAATGGGGTAGAATTAGAAGTGACTGTTCGAACCTCTGAATGGTCAAATATTTTGAAGAGTGCCTATCATAAGGTTTGCCTCGATTTTAAAAATATAGGCGAACTACCTATTGGTGATTTTAAAATTGAAATTCAATGGATTGATAAAGAAGGAGAGATTATAGGATTAGACTCTTTTTATCCAAATAGTGTGGGATCTGCCCGCATGAATTCAAATGATCACCGAATTTATCAGGGGACTTTTAAAGTAGATGATAAATTAAAAGAAGAGATAAAGGACTGGAAAATTCAGGTGATCAATCTCCAAGTGAAAAACGAAATTTAAGGATTCAATTCAAAACTTTCTTCTTTTCGTTTTAAATAATAATAGGTTTCCAATTGGGCACGAACGGCCAAGTCTGAACCGTCTCTTTTATACTCGTCATTCGCTTTCCCGTCAATAATTCTACTCTTTACATTGTCATGAAGTTGTAGTCGTAAATAGTCTTTTATTTCTTTGCGATGCTTAGGATCATAGACAGGAAATGCGGTTTCAATTCGGAAGCTTAAATTTCTTCGCATCCAATCTGCAGATGCTAAATAAATTCGATCATCTCCATTATTATAAAAATAGAAAATTCGGGTATGTTCTAAATATCGATCAACAATACTTATGGCTGAAATATTTTCACTGAAATTTTTGACGCCTGGTACTAAACAACAAATTCCACGACAAATCAACTTTATTTCTACACCTGCATTATTGGCTTTATAAAGCAATTCAATCATTTTTTTATCTTCCAAACTATTGAGTTTCAAAATGATTTGGGCTTTCAAACCTGCTTTCGCATGACGAATTTCTTGAGCAATAAAATCTTCTAATGATTTTCTCAAATTGAATTGACCTACAAGTAAATGTTGAAATTTTTGCGTAGGTACGTTTTGTGTCTCTAAAAAATTGAACACTCGAGCAACTTCATTGGTCAATCTAGAATCTGAAGTAAATAAACCAAAGTCTGAATATATTTTAGCCGTTCCCTCATGAAAATTTCCTGTACTTAAATAACAGTAATTCGTAAATCTCCCGTTTTCTGCTCTATTAATCAATGCCAATTTAGAGTGTACTTTTAATCCAGGGAAGCTATATAAAACTTGAACGCCAGCCTTTTCTAATCTTTCGGCCCATTTTAAATTTGCCGCTTCATCAAATCGAGCTTTGACTTCAACAAATGCAGTAACTTGTTTGCCCGATCTTACGGCATCCATTAAGGCTTGCATAATTCGAGATTTATTGGCCACTCGATATTGAACGATTTTTATATGGGTTACTTTAGGATCTCTGGCTGCTTCTTCAAATAGCCTTACTACATATTCGTAAGAGTGAAAAGGGTAGTGGAGTAAATGATCTTTTTCTCTTATCAATTGGAAAATAGACCTTCCTGTTTCAAATATTTTTTTCTTTAGAGGAGGTAATGGATTATTTCTTAGATGATGCATCCCAAAATGAGGGAAATTGAAAAAATCGAAGTTGTTATGGTATTTGCCCTCAGGTAATAAATCTTCATCTTTTAAAGAGAAGTCTTCCATTAAAAACTTTAATAATTTTCTTGGCATTGAACGATCATAAACAAATCGAGTGGCAGGCCCCACATTTCGTTTTTGAAGGCTCGTTTTTATTTTATTAATTAGATTTCCAGAAAACTCATCATCGATATATAGTTCTGCATCGCGTGTCAACTTTATAGAATAAGTGTCTTCAATGATATATCCTGGAAATAAATAAGGCATACAAAATCGAACGACATCATCCAATAAAATAAGCTCTCTTTGATTATTAGAAGGTAAAACTAAAAACCGAGGTAAGTGATTGGAAGGAATATGGAGAATGGCATATTGTTTCAATCGGCTATTAGCTGCGGATTTTAACTGGACGGCTAAGTACAATGCCGCATTATTCAAAAATACTCTGATTTTTTTCTTAGCAAGTAAAACAGGTTGCACAAAAGGCAACATATTGTCTAAAAAATAATCATAAACAAACTCTTCTTGTTCTTGACTTAAATCTTTTGAATTTCGAATATGAATACCGTGTTTCCCCAATTGAGGAATAATTTCTTTCAATAAAATTTTACTAAATTCTTCCTGTTGCTTGTTTACTATTTTATGGATTTGATTTATGATTTCATTGGAATTAAAATCAAGTTGCTTTTTGGTTTTTTTTCCTAGGCGCATTAAACTCCGATGATGCGCAACACGTACTCTAAAAAATTCATCAAGATTGGAAGAGTAGATGGCTAAAAACTTTATTCGTTCGAAAAGAGGAACCGAATTGTCTTTAGCTTCTTGCAACACTCTATAGTTAAATGTTAGCCAACTAATATCTCTATGCACGTAAGGGAATCCTAATTCCATGGAATCTTTTTTTGTTAGATAGTAATCTAATTTCGTAAAATACTTAAATAAACATTTTTGGATAAATAAAAGAAAAAACTTTAGCATTTTCTTTACTTAGTTCATCCCATGATTCAATGTCAAATTGAACTCTTATTATTCCACATGTGGGTACATTAGCAATATAAGTGGTACTAAATTGATTGGCAATAGAGGTGAATTCAGGATTATGACCAAAGACCATCAATGTTTGTATAGAAGCATCCGCATCTTTTATCATGTCAATAATTTCTGTACTACTTCCACCATAAATTCGATTTTTTATTTCAATATCCTCTTTTAAAAAACCTAAAGCATCGGCTAAATGAGAAGCGGTAGTAAATGCTCGCTTTGCAGGGCTAGACCAAATCATATTAGGTTGTATTCCTAATCCTTTTAACTTTTGACCCATAAATGGAGCATCGCGCTTTCCTCTTTTATTTAAAGGACGATCTTTATCTCTTAAGGTCATATCTTTCCAGCTCGACTTCGCATGACGAACTAAAATTAATGTTTTCATAGTGGACTTTAATTATTAATATATTGAAGAAATGTCTCTTCATTTCTAAGTGCATCCGTAAATATGCAAAAATGAAATGAATTTTTTATGCTCAATAATTTCTATTTACGTTTTTTTTTGTACATTTGCCCCCGGTAGGGCTTGTATGGCCAGCTCCTGCTGAATTCCCCCAGGTGTGAAAGCAAGCAAGGGTAGGCGGTTGTAGCGGTCGATATATGGTCCTACCATTTTTTTTTTTGAAAAATAAGTTATTATTCTTTTCCAAATTTAACATTACATGAAATTTTTTGTCGATACTGCAAACCTTGATCAAATTAAGGAAGCCTATGATTTGGGTGTTCTTGATGGAGTAACCACCAATCCCTCTTTAATGGCAAAAGAAGGTATTACGGGTAGAAATAATATTTTAAAACATTATGTGGACATTTGTAATATTGTCGATGGTGATGTTAGTGCAGAGGTTATTTCTACAGATTTTAAAGGTATTGTAAAGGAAGGAGAAGAACTTGCCGAACTACATCCAAATATCGTAGTAAAGGTTCCGATGATAAAAGATGGTGTAAAAGCCTTAAGACATTTTAGCGATAAAGGAATTCGTACCAATTGTACTTTGATCTTTTCTGCTGGCCAAGCTATTTTAGCCGCTAAAGCAGGAGCTACTTATTTATCTCCTTTCATTGGTCGAGTAGATGATATCAATTGGGATGGGATGGATTTAATTGATCAAATTGTAGAAATATATGCGAACTACGGTTTTGCTACAGAAATCCTTGCAGCTTCTATTCGGAACCCTTTACATATTGTAAAATGCGCAGAGATGGGCGTAGATGTAGTCACTTGTCCATTGAAATCTATTTTAGGATTATTAAATCACCCATTGACAGATATTGGCTTAGCTAAATTCTTAGCTGATTATAATAAGGGAAATAGTTAATTAGAAATCAAATAACTTTTCTGCTCCTATAAAAGAGAAGTAACTAAAAGATATACCATCATGCACAAGTAGTGTGCATGATGGTTTTTTATTTTATGCACTTTGGTATTGAAAAAATGACTTCCTAAAATCATCAACAAAAAAAAAGACGGTTCCAATTTTGGAACCGTCTTTAAAAAATTTATGACAAGAAATTAGTTTTTATACTAATACATTTGCACTTTCAACTGTTTTAATAATTCGAGCTACGATTAAATAAGGATCTGCATTAGAAGCTGGTCGACGATCTTCTAAATAACCTTTCCAATTTGCAGCAGTGTTTACTGGTATACGAATGGAAGCTCCACGATCACTTACGCCATAGCTAAAATCATTGATCGATTGAGTCTCGTGTAATCCTGTTAATCGCTCTTCATTATATGCTCCATAAACTGCAATATGCTCTTCATGTACAGGTCGGAAAGCTTCACAAATGGCTTTGAACATCGCTTCTCCTCCTTCATTTCGCATAGCGCTGTTAGAGAAGTTACAGTGCATTCCTGAACCATTCCAATCTCCTTTAACTGGCTTTGGATGTAAATTTACTTTAATTCCGTATTGCTCCGTAATTCGGTACAATAAGTAACGGCTAGCAATCAAATCATCACCTGCTTTAGTTGCTCCTTTTCCTAAACATTGGTATTCCCATTGTCCTAATAAAACTTCTGCATTAACACCTGTAATTCCAATGCCAGCTTCCAAACAAATGTCCATATGTTCTTCCACGATTTCTCGTCCTGCAACATTGCCATCACCTACGGCACAATAATAAGGTCCTTGTGGAGCAGGGTATCCTTTTTCTGGAAAACCAATAGGTAATCCATCTACTTCTAATACATATTCTTGCTCAAATCCAAACCAATAATCTTCAGAATCATTTTTGATTGTCGCCCGAGTATTTGATTTATGTGGGGTACCATCCGCATTATATACTTCACATACCACTAAGTATGCATCAATTCGTTGAGGGTCATGGTAAACTCGTACTGGTTTTAATACGCAATCAGAAGAATGTCCTTCCGCTTGTTTTGTAGAACTACCATCAAATGACCAATCAGGAAGAATATCAACTTCTCCTTTATAATTGTCAAGTTGTAACACTTTGGTTTTACTTCTTAGGTTTGCTTCTGGCTTGTAGCCATCTAACCAAATGTATTCAAATTTAATGTTTGCCATGATAACGTTTTAAATCTAATAATTAATGAATAGGATAATTTCTTATTACAAAAGTAAAGAGATTTTTAATAAAAATGAAAAATATGTACCTAAAATGAAGGTTTTTTATGAAAAAGTCCAGAAAAAAGTGAAAAATTTTGGATAATCATGTTAAAAATGATGAAATTGCCATTGAAAAAATAAAAAATATGAATTTACGTGATCGTGCTTTTAGGTGGTTAGATTCAAATAAAAGGGTTTCTAGTACCGAAGAAAGTTTACCAATTAGTCAATATTTTGGTCGAAATGTATTTAATAAAGAAAAACAAGAAGCCTATCTTTCTTCTCAAACCTTTGGCGATTTGCAACAAGCTATTGAAGAAGGAAGGAAGATAAAAATGGAACTGGCTGACCAAGTAGCTTCAGGAATTAAACGTTGGGCAATTGATCAAGGGGTTACACATTATACACATTGGTTCCAACCACTATCTGGAACGACTGCTGAAAAGCATGAATCATTTTTTAGATTTAAAGATGGTAAAGGATTGGAGTTGTTTGAAGGAACGGCACTAGTTCAGCAAGAGCCTAATGCTTCTTGGTTTCCAACTGGAGGTTTGAGATCTACTTTTGAAGCCAGAGGATTTACGGCATGGGATCCTTCCTCGCCTGCGTTTATTATGGCTATTGGAAATGGAAAGACTCTTTGCATTCCTACTATATTTGTCTCTTATACAGGGGAAGCGCTAGATTATAAAGCCCCTTTATTAAAATCAATTCACTTTTTGGAAGAAAATGCGGTTCCTGTTTGTAATTATTTTGATCGCTTTGTAGAAAAGACGATTCCGATGTTAGGTTGCGAGCAGGAATTTTATATTATTGACGAAGCTTTTTATGAAACGCGTCCTGATCTTAAATATACCAATAGAACACTTGTGGGTAATCCACATCCTAAAGGTCAAGAAATTAGTGACCATTATTTTGGTGCTATTCCTGAACGTATTTATGCTTTTCTTTTGGAATTGGAAAAAGAAGCGCATCAATTGGGTATTCCTTTACGTACGCGTCATAATGAAGTAGGGCCTGGACAATTCGAACTCGCTCCGGAGTTTGAAGAGGTAAATATTGCAATAGATCACAACCTTTTATTAATGGATTTAATGCAACGGATTGCAAAACGACATCATCTAGTGGTTCTTTTACATGAAAAACCATTTAAAGGATTTAATGGTTCTGCAAAACATAATAATTGGTCGATTCAAACCAATACGGGGAAAAACTTGTTTGCTCCAGCTGATACTCCAAGAAAAAATTTAATGTTCCTTACCTTTCTCTTAAATGCCCTAAAGGCCATAAAAGATAATGCTGAAATCTTAAGAGCCTGTATTGCTTCTTCGGGAAATGAATGTCGATTAGGTAAAGATGGTGCACCTCCTGATGTGATTACCGTATTTATTGGTGATCGATTGACAGAAGTAATTAAAGCTTTAGAAAGTAAAAGTGATGATTTTGTATTAAATGAAGAATTGAAACTAGAACTTAAGCTCGACATTCACAATAAAATTCCAGACCTTTTATTAGATAATACAGATAAAAATAGAACTTCTCCCATCGCTTTTACTGGAGAAAAATTTGAAATAAGACAAGTAGGTTCCTCTCATAATCCTTCTTCTCCGGTTATTGTAATGAACACCATTTTGGGAGCTCAACTTAAGCAATTTAGAAAGGAAGTAGAGGCCATTATCAAAAAAGAAAAAGTAAAAAAAGATACGGCTATTTTGCGCATCTTAAGAAAAATGATTCCTGATTGTAAATCAATTTTATTCAGTGGAGATCATTATGGCGAAGCTTGGGAGAAAGAAATTAAAAAACGAGGATTTGTTTCTGTCCCAAATTGTCCACTAGCTTTAAAAGCTTATAATACCGAAGCGGCATTCCAGCTTTTCGGAAATGCGAATATTTTGACAGCGAATGAATTATCCGCTAGACATACGAATTTATTAGATCGGTATCAAAACGAAATAATTACTGAAGTTAATGTGTTTGAAGAAATTTGTAATCGACATATTTTACCTGTGGCTTATGAGGCGCAATCCGAATTGGCCTTATCTATTCAACATCTCCGAGCGGTTGATATTAAAGGATCTAATATTAAAAGACCAAAACAACTTTTAGAAAATTTATGCGAAACGAGTCAACAATTGTATGAGAATCTAACAACGCTCCAAAGTCTTTTGCCTCAAATAGAAAAATACCAATCTAAGTATGAGAAAGCCTTATTTGCCGCAGAAGAAATTCGCCCATTTTTGGAACAAAGCAGAGTTTATGCTGATCAATTAGAACATTTAATAGCAGACGCTAAATGGCCGATACCAAAGTATTTAGATATGTTGAAACACTAAAATTGAACCTAAATAATCTGTAGGTTTATTCTATTATCCTAAATGCTGTTCTTCGATTGGCTTGATGCTCTTCTTCTGAACATTGTGTACATGCACAAGATACTTCAGGTTGTTCTTTCCCATATCCTTTAGCCGTAAGGCGACTTGGAGCAATTCCACGTTTTATTAAGTAATCAACTGCCGATTGTGCTCTTCGTTGGCTTAACGATTTATTATAATCTGGATTTCCTCTACAATCAGTATGTGAAGAAAGTTGAATTTTAAGAATCTGCGGATTGTTATTCAGTATCGTAACCAAACTATTTAAAGTAGGCTCTGCATCGGGGCGTATATTCGACTTATCAAAGTCATAATAAATGTTTGGAAGTGTAATGTCCACATTTTTAAACAATCGATCTAAGGTGATGGTCAAACTAAATTGTTGAATCGGATTCTTAGGATCTCTAATTTTTCCTTTGGTACTAAAGGTAGCCGTATTGTTTAAGTACTCTGCTTTACTAGCAAGGAAGTTATAACTGGTTTCTTCTAATAACTCTAGTGTATAGTTTCCCGTTTCATCAGTAGTAAAAGTCTTATTTTCATTACCTATTCGTACTTGTAACTTCGCCATAGAAAGTGGTAGGGTACCTACCGTTTGACTATTTGGATTTTTGGGATCTGCATATTGTTGACCAACAACCTGAACATTTAACAACCATTTATAAACGATTTTTGGAGGTTCAACAATCGGTAATGTATCTATAGGAGGTGGGGGAGGAGGAGTGTCAATAATTACAGGAGGAGGTATAACTTTTCTATCAAATTGATAAATATCATCTAGACCCATTCCTCCTTTTCGAGTAGAACTAAAATAGCCATTTTCTGTATAGACGCCATCTTGATCTTTCGAAGAGTTAAAAACGAATAAACCAAAATCATCACCACCACTATTAATCGGAGATTTCAAGTTTTCTTTCATCTCCCATTTTCCTTTTTCATTGATTGCCTCAAAGATATCTAGTCCACCCATTCCTGGATGACCATCAGAAGAAAAGTAGAGTTTGTCTTCATGGAAAGAGGGAAAACTTTCATTTTCTTTCGTATTTATTCTACTTCCTAAATTGCGCATTGGCCCCCAAGTTCCAAATTCATCTTTTTCTACCATATAGAGATCATAACCTCCAAAACCTTGCGCTTTGTCACTTGAAAATAAAAGCGATTTGCCATCTGGACTCAACGCGGGATGCCTAAAATTTGCCTCTCCCTCTACAAAAGAGGCGATTTTTGCAGAAGACCAATTTCCGTCATCTTTTTTGATGGCGTAAAAAATCTTACAATAATCAATACCCCTTTTTTGTGAAGAACCACATCGGGTAAAATAAATTCTTTTTCCATCTGGACTTAAACAAGCAGTCCCTTCATTAAATTCAGTATTAAAAAGGTCAAAAGATTCAATGGATTCAGATTGTGTATTTACTCGGTATAAATCAGAAAATGGAATGCCCGTCCATTTATATTTTTCTTTTCCTAGACTATTTGGACGATCAGAAGCAATGAGAATAGATTCATCATCAAACTTAGAAGGTGCGTAATCTGAAGCAGCAGAATTGAATGTTGTTTTAGAAACTTTATAGGTGCTATTTGCCGCATCAGCAAGATATTGAGCAGCCAATTTACAGTTATCACTTTCTGCTTTATATAAATTATTATTACCCGATTGTCTGCCTAGTGAAATAAAAGTCTCTGCTGCTTTTTGATAGTCTTCTGAATGTTTTAGGGCATAGGCATATTCTATAAGTGCCTTTGTTCCTGCTTGATTATCGAAGGCTTTTTGAAACCAAGGAGCGGCTTCTTCCATTTTATTCATTTTCTTATAACAAGTTCCAATAAGAAAAGCTTTTTTGCCTTTTTCAGTTCCTTGAGCCTTGTTAAATTCTTTAGTTAACATGGGAATAGCTTCTGCAAATTGCAATCGATCAAAAGCGGTTTGGCCATCTTTAATGCGCTCAGTATAGGAGCAAGCGTTTATAAGTAGAGCGAATATAAAAAGTGGCAATAATTTCTTCATGGATAATCCTTTTATAAAAAACGAAAAACCTATAGATATTGTTGTAATCATCCTTAGGTATCTATTTTAAACAACGTTACAAAGAAAAACAATTTTTATCATTTTAGGTGACTTTTCAAGGAAGTTGACATAGAATATCGAACTTATTGATGCTATTCGTACAATAAAAATGAACTAAAGATCAATATACTGTCAAAATATACGAAATGCTCAAATCACCATTGATTAATGACAATAGATTGACTTTTAGTATTATATGTTTACATAGCTTTGTCACTCCTAGCCCTCAAATGTAAAGAACCCAAAATTAAATGAGTAAGGTAAATTTATCATCACATTATAATATAGAAATTTTAGAAATGGCTTTTTCCCCTTTGGGAATGCTTCCTAAACGTTCTGTATTTACCTATTTTTTTGATGATGTACTAATAGATACAGGGCAAAAAAATATGCGTGCTTCTTTTAAAAAGTATGCCAATGAACGCAAAATAGATCGTGTTTATCTTACGCATCATCATGAAGATCATGTAGGTAATGTGCCTGTACTACAAGAAAAAGGTATTCCTGTTTTTGCACATCCCTTAGGTGTTGAGCTAATGAAACGTCCAGAAAAAATTTGTTGTGTACAACGATGGGTTTGGGGATCGGCAGAGGCTATTCAGGTAAAACCGATAGAGGGTGATTTGTTTTTAAAGAATTCATATTTACAAGTTATTCATACGCCAGGACACGCAGTTGATCACGTGTGTTTTCTTGAACCCAACAAAGGCTGGTTGTTTGCTGGAGATTTATATGTGCATCATAAAATTAAATATTTTATGCAAAATGAGGATTTAGGTTTACAAATTGAAAGCCTCAAAAAAATACTCCAATATGATTTTGATGTTATCTTGTGTGGACATAATCCTCAATTGAAAAATGCTAAAATCTTAGTTAAAAGAAAACTAAGTTTCCTAGAGGATTTTTATGGTAAAGTTACCGAATACTACCATAAAGGAATGAATAAAACAAGCATCATGCGATCAATGGATATCGTAGAAAATAAATTATTAAAATACCTTTCAGGTAATCGTTTGTCTACGATGAATATGATTAGTTCTGTAGTGCGTACAGAACAAGAAAAGCTTTTCGAACGAATATTAACAGATAATTTAGTATAGAATTAGGTATCGTTATTTCTTGAAATATCAAATAATTTATAACGAATGACTAGATTTTCAAAAAATAATAATATATTCGTGTATACATTTCTTATTATAGAAATAAGATCTTACTCCTCATGTCCCAAGGATCCTGGATAGCTACTCCTTCCATCCTCAGCTATTCAGGATTATTTTTTTGCCTAAAATCAAGTAATTCCCCAAACGTTGAATCGAAAAATCCTCAAATTATCTGTTCCTAATATTCTTACTAATCTTACCGTTCCTTTACTTGGCACTGTTGATACTGCGCTTATGGGAAGAATGGATTCGGAAGCTTATCTGGGAGCAGTGGCTGTAGGTAGCCTAATCTTTAGTTTTATTTATTGGGGCTTCGGATTTTTACGGATGGGAACAGTAGGATTAATTGCTCAACTTTATGGACAAAAGGATGAGGAAGGAATGGCAGATGTAGTCGCAAGAGCAATGGCCGTCGCTATACTAGGCGCTGTCTTTTTACTTGTTTTCCAAGTGGGTATTGAATACCTCGCTTTTTCTGCTTTATCAGGTTCTGAAGAAGTAGAAAGTTTAGGTAAGGTTTATTTCAAAATTCGAATGTGGGCTGCACCAGCTTCCTTGGCAATTTATGTGCTAATTGGTTTCTTTCTTGGAGTCCAGAATGCCTATTATCCTTTACTAATGACGCTATTAATCAATGTGGTTAACATCGTCCTAAATTTTTATTTTGTTCAATCATTAGATATGACGGTTGATGGAGTGGCTTGGGCTACCGTCATTGCCCAATACACTGGATTGATTTTAGGCATAATACTATTTTTAAAATCTTACCGATATTTAATTTCTAAACTGAATTGGAGTCGAATTTTTCGATGGGAAGAAATGAAGGCATTTTGGACCTTAAATCGAGATATTTTTATTCGAACCTTTTGTTTAATTTTTGCTTTAGCCTTTTTTACCGACCGCTCTGCAAACCAAGGAGATATGGTCTTAGCAGTAAATGCGGTGCTTCTCCAGTTTGTCAATTGGTTGTCCTATGCCGTAGATGGTTTTGCCTATGCCGCTGAAAGTTTAACGGGTAAATATAAAGGAGCAAAAAACTATATCAAATTGAATAAAGCAATTAAATATAGCTTTATCTGGGGGCTTGGATTATCTGTGCTTTTTAGCGTTTTTTATGCAATTTTTGGAGTTGGTCTTTTAGGTGTTTTTACAGATAAATTATTGGTGATAGAAGCAGCAAAACCTTATATGATCTGGATCATTATTATTCCTGTTTTTGGTTCCGTTTGTTATATTTGGGATGGAATTTTTATTGGCTTGACTGCATCTGTCGCCATGCGAAATAGTATGTTGATTTCTTGTATATTGTATCTTTTATTTTACCTTGTATTCATCCACGTTTTTGAATGGGGAAATCATGGTTTATGGGGCGCATTTTTGCTCTTTTTGATTGCCAGAGGTTGGATTCAAAGTTATTGGTATTTAAAAAACCCCATGTTTAAGTTAAATAACAAATAATTACAATGAAAATTTATCACAATAATCGATGCTCAAAAAGTAGACAGGCATTGCAAATACTTAGAGATAAAAATCTAGAACCAGAAGTGGTGGAGTATCTAAAAAATCCTTTGTCTGAAAAAGAACTGAAACACTTATTAAAGTGTTTAGGATTAAACGCTTTCGAAGTGATTCGAAAGGGCGAAAGTATTTATAAAGAAAATTTTAAGGGCAAAGATTTTAGCAATGCTGAATGGTTTAATGTTTTATTTGAAAACCAAAAATTGTTGGAACGTCCTATTTTTTTAAATGGTAAAAAAGCCATTATTGGTCGCCCACCTGAAGATGTTTTGGAAATTCTATAAAATTGTTGAAAACAAATCAATTAAGGAACATTTTTTGCTATTCTTTAGTTAAATAAGGTAGATAAGAAAATAATCATGTTTTATACAAGTCCTTTACATATCATTCCTGCGAATATTTCATCAAATTCAATTGATGGAAAGACCATTCGTACGGCCAAAAAACAACTATTGGTTGAATTTGATCTTTATTCAAGTACCACAATCAATATCAAAGGGCAGGAGTATGATAAAAATCAAGTGATTAAATTATTTGAAAGTCTGGAGCATGAAATCCAAAGAGATTATCACTTGCGCATTTTTCAAAATAAACCTTTGTTAAATTTTTTAGAACATGGGGATACCAATTTCTTTATCCAACCTTATGAAGATGATCTAATTGGTGATAAAGACTTTGCACTCTTCGTGGGGCCTTACTTTAGCAGTCGTTATTCCAATTTATTAGCTACCGCGCTGAAAATGTTGGATTTAAAACAACTCCAAGATTTATTGATCGATTCTTTGCCTTTGCCCGATCGTTTTGATGGTTCATGCTATAAAGGCGCATTTCGTTTTATTAATTCTAAAATTTTAGATCTTGATAATCTAATTTTTGAAGCGCAAAAAGGACGAAATGTAAGCCGAGAAGCAAATACTTTTATAAATAAAGAAATTATTCAAGTGTTGAATATGCTTCCAGATTATTTTTCTGGACAACGAGATACCTATGCAATTAAGCTAAGAGATCTTGCGATTCCTTTGTATAATATTGGAAAGAAAAGAAAACTTGCCAAGCAAATCTTGAAAACTGGATTAAACCTCAAACTTTCAGAAGATACGCGGGAGAAAATGCAGGTGGTGTTGAATCAATTAGAATCCCTGGAAGCGGAGCATAGCGCATGGACTACCACAAAACAGGGTAGAGAAACCATGTCTACCGCAACTATGGCCTTCTTGTTTTTCAAAATTATTTTTCTGAGTATGTTGATGTTAAGAGCTTGTAATAGTACTTCTTATCGCTCAAATATTTATGATTATAAATTTCAGAATCAACAATATAACAACTTCAATTTCTCAGATAAACAATTGCAATCAAACCCGAATCTAAAACGACTAGATTCTCTTCTAAATGAATTACAAAAGAGGGAGGCTATAAACAAGGAAATTAAATAGACTTTGCTTATCTTTGCAGCTTATGAAGAAATTCCGTAATTTTTGTATTATAGCACATATCGATCATGGTAAAAGTACTTTAGCAGATCGACTTTTAGAATTTACTAATACGATCTCTGAGCGAGATATGCAATCGCAGGCTTTAGATGATATGGATCTCGAAAGAGAACGTGGAATCACCATTAAAAGTCACGCAATCCAAATGGATTATACACATACAGATGGAGAATCTTATGTTATTAATTTAATTGATACACCTGGTCATGTCGATTTTTCTTATGAAGTTTCTCGATCTATTGCCGCTTGTGAAGGGGCTTTACTTATTGTAGATGCTTCCCAAGGAATTCAAGCCCAAACCATTTCAAATCTATATTTAGCTATTGAGCATGATTTAGAGATTATTCCAGTAATCAATAAAATTGATATGCCTTCGGCTATGGTCGATGAAGTGAGTGATCAGATCATCGATTTGATCGGCGGAAAAGTGGATGAAATTGTTTTAGCTTCAGCTAAAACTGGACAAGGGATAGAGGAGGTAATGGATGCTATTATTACGCGAGTTCCTCCGCCAAGTGGAGATGTAGATGCACCACTTCAAGCACTTATTTTTGATTCGGTATTTAATCCATATCGTGGAGTGATTGCATACTTTCGAATATTAAACGGATCAGTGAAGAAAGGGGAGAAGATTTTGTTTATTAATACCAATCAAAGTTACAGCGCAGACGAAATCGGAATTCTTCAAATGGAACAAGTTCCTGTACAAGAATTAAAGGCAGGAAACGTAGGTTATATAATCACTGGAATTAAATCTTCTAAAGAAATTAAAGTAGGTGATACCATTACCACAGTAGAAAATAAAGGCGAAGCAATTCAAGGATTTGAAGATGTAAAACCGATGGTCTTTGCTGGGATTTTCCCGATTGATAATGATGATTACGAAGATCTTCGAGATAGCATTGAAAAACTTCAATTAAATGATGCCTCCTTAGTTTACGAACCAGAGACTTCGGCTGCATTAGGCTTTGGATTCCGTTGTGGATTCCTTGGTATGTTACACCTAGAAATTGTTCAAGAACGATTGTGGAGAGAGTTTGGAATGAGTATTATTACTACAGTACCTAACGTAAGTTATAATGCTTATCTTAAAAAGAATGAAGAAAAAATTGTTTTAAATAATCCGCAGGATTTGCCTGAGGCTACGTTCTTGGATCGAGTAGAAGAACCATACATCCGTGCACAAATAATCAGTAAACCTGATTATGTTGGGTCGATAATGAGTCTTTGTATTGAACGACGAGGAGAAATTATTAATCAAGTATACCTTACCGAATCGAGGGTCGAACTTACTTTTGATTTACCATTAGCTGAAATCGTTTTTGATTTTTATGATAAATTAAAATCAATTTCTAGAGGCTATG
>JAHDCJ010000022.1:25194-39523 GCA_020629935.1 Saprospiraceae bacterium
GCTGAAATCGTTTTTGATTTTTATGATAAATTAAAATCAATTTCTAGAGGCTATGCTTCCTTTGATTACGAATTAATTGACTTTAGAAAATCAGATCTTGTTAAGTTGGATATCTTGTTGAATGGAGATGTGGTAGATGCCTTTTCTTCTTTAATTCATAAAGATAAAGCCTATTATTTTGGACGAAGACTGTGTAAAAAACTAAAGGATTTATTACCTCGACAACAGTTCGTTATTGCCATTCAAGCGTCTATTGGAGCTAAAGTTATTGCTAGAGAAACAATCTCCGCTATGCGAAAAGATGTAACTGCCAAATGTTATGGTGGTGATATTACACGTAAACGAAAACTCCTTGAAAAACAGAAAGCAGGGAAAAAGAAAATGCGTAATATTGGAAATGTAGAAGTCCCACAAAAAGCATTCTTAGCTGTGTTGAAATTAAACGATGACTAATTCATTTTCTTTCTAACTTCTAATAAATTCTTAGCATTTTTTCCATTGTAGTAAACAGTCCCATTTTCTACTGTAAGTTCTATGGGGGTACCTTTCTTTTCTGTTTTAATTAGTTCTTTTACTTCTTTACTAAAAATAAAAACGCCATTAATTTCCATCCCTTCTGTAAAGCCTTCTATAATGGTTTCTCCTGCTACAAAAGAGAACTTGGATTTATTTTGTTTTATATTATGGGTTTCTTGAATTAACGTTTCTTTATTGGATTCATTCTTGTCACTAACAAAACGATGTGATGATGCCTTTTTAGAATCGATTTCTTTTAATGCTACCTTACATGAAGTAGGGTAAAATAGGTAGGTTTTAAAATCAATAGTTTGGGTTTTATCAAAGTTCCAAATTCCCTTTTGGATGGCCTCCAGATCACTTGTGCCCCAATAATTTTCACTAAGATCTAATGCTATATTATTACCACAACCATCTAAGGCCTTTATTTGATAGGCTTTGTAATTCCAGAAATTATTCTTCAAAATTTGGAGACTGGTTTTTTCTATATTGAAACATTCCAAATAAATATTTGATTCATTATTTTTAAAACAATTATTACTAATCTCAATACGTGCATTTTTAAAAGAGCCGATATCTATTGCACGACTTAGATTTTCAAATTGATTATTCATTAGTTTTACTAAATGGCTATCCTTAGGAGCAACATATATTGCCCCATAGGTACCCTCAAAATCAAAAATTTGATTATTCGAAAACTCAACTGAAGATCCAAGATGAATGAGCTCTCCATTGGAAAATTCATTATTAGTTACTATAGGAATGTCATTGGTTTTTAGCGGTTTAGATTGTTCAATCCAAAGCGATTCTCTAGAATCTGTAATTACATTATTTTCAATATTGACATTCGTGTTTTGACTAATATGTATTGCTCGATTAGATCCAAGGATGGTACAGTTTTTAATGTCTAATGGACAACTTTCAATGCGAATTCCATTTTTCGCGTTATTGATATTGGCATTAGTTATATGGCCAAATCGCCTTTCAATTTTGTCTTCTTTCCCACAAGAGTTAGTAAAAATAAATCCTTCCCAGTAGGTTGAATTAAG
The DNA here is from genome assembly GCA_020629935.1 of Saprospiraceae bacterium. Taxonomy (GTDB): domain Bacteria; phylum Bacteroidota; class Bacteroidia; order Chitinophagales; family Saprospiraceae; genus JAHDCJ01. The sequence goes on from JAHDCJ010000022.1 coordinate 26,760, forward strand.
CGATTTAAATGTGATCTTTTCTTTAGTAGTTCCCGCAGCTTCTAACAAACCATGGACTAAAATATGGCTATTTTCACTTAATAAAATTTCCACTCCTGGATGAATGGTCAATGAGGCTTCTTCTTCAATTATTAAATCGCCATAAATCTTATATGGGCTATCTACTATTGTCCAATCCGTATCTTCTTCAATGTAAAGCGGCTTACTTCTTCTATTTTCTTTAATATCTTCGATACTTGGAAATATACCTGCAAAATAGGCCACTACCAGACTCAAAATTAAGAAGGCAATAAATATGGGAAATGGTTTTATTTTTCTTCGCATGAAATGTTGGGGGTTTCTAACTAATTTGTGGCACCTAAGATAAGAAGCATCTGTATCAAAAAAAAATGACCAATTGGAATAAAGAATCCAATTGGTCATTTTTTTGAGGAAAAATTAAACTTAGTCTAATTGATCCAATAATTTTTCTTTTTGTTTTTGAAATTCAACATCAGAAAGTAACCCTTTTTCCTTTAGCTTTCCTAGTTTTTCAATCTTATTGATAATTTCATCTAAATTTACATTAGTTGCTGCTTCAATTTGTTTAGGTTTTAAAGCAGATTGACGATAATCATTTTTGACAAAATCTTCCCATTCATCTTGTACTCTTAAAAAGGCAAGATCTCCGTCATTAGTGATTTTGTCTAAATCAGAATATCCATTTTCAACAGCTTTTGATAAATGGAAAAATCCTTCTTCTACTTGTTCTGTCAAGGAATAAGCACAAGCCAAATTAAAATGAGTCACTGGATCGTCTGGCTGTACACTTAATGATTTTTTGAAATCTTCAATTGATCCTTCAAAATCGTAATTCTTATATTTTCTAATCGCGGACTCTTTGAATGGATTCGTGCGTTGAGCATTATTCCTTCTATTTTGAGATTGTGTCTGGCGATGCTCTCGATGTCTTCTATGGTTTCCTCGCTGATTTTGCTGTCCATTATCAGAATAATTGGATTGATAATCTCGATTAAACTTTTGATCAAACAGTTCGTCATCCATAGTCAAAATAATAATGCCATCAATAAAACCAATAAACATAGGAATAGCCAATGGGAAAAAGATAAAATATAAAATTCCCAACCCGGCCTGACCAAGATAAAATCGATGTATACCAAACAAGCCAAACAGCATGGCTAAAATGCCTGCGGTGACTTTGTCTCTTTTCATTGGTTCTCCATTAACTGCTGCTCTCATATAAGAAGTAAGATAAATAATTTTTTTAGTAAAAAAAGGTAAATAGAAATACCTTTCGACAAAAGATGATTTTTTAAAGATGAAAATTCAATTTTTTAAAAATGAAGTCCTTCTTATCCTATTTACATCCAAAACTTTGCCATCTTTCAACTAAATTAACAAAAAATAGAATGGAAAAGTTTTCTTTTCGAAAGTTAAAATATATTTAACTTTTTAAAGGTCAGTATTCGTTCGACTTTAATCTCATGAATTGCAACCTATTTGATGTCGATGCCTTGTTTTATACGAAAAATCATCAGGAAAGTTGTATTTATTAATCGCTTTATACTGATATAAGAATAAAAAGTAATGCGATCAAAATGATGAAACAATGACATTTTTTTTTTTGAAAAAGAATTGAAAATTTATTAATTCGCTATATTGGGACATAACACGACAAAAAAAACGAAAAACTATGAAAAGACTTATCCCATTTCTTATTTTTAGTCTGTGTATTTTAGGGTCCAGTTTAAACCTTTTCGCACAATGTCCTGAAGTGCCAAGTACCACCTTGCCTTCTGCCGATAATTGTCAAGATGCACCTTCTAATGCTGATTTAGCTCCTTATTTCAATGTTTGCCAAACGATTTGTTTTGACAATTCTAGCGCAGGTGCTAGCGGTCAAGTAGTCGACTTATCTTGTCTAGGTAATTCTGATGCTAATGATATTTTTGCCTATACCAATAATCCAAGAGGAACGGTTCCTGGATATGATGGATCTTTGGTATTTCGTTGGGTAGATTGGCCCAATAGTGCTACAGGAGCTTTGCCTCCTTATTTAGCTGTTCATGGAGAAGTAGATGCTTCTTTAGGAGCAATTAACGTGCAAACTATTGATTGCCAGGCAGCTGGACAGGTAGCTACCAATTTTGCTTTAGAAAATGCTTTATGTGTGGATGCAGCTGAACCTGGTGGACAAATTTATGGCCCAGCAGGTACTATTCCTACAGTATCAGAACTTGATCCAATTGTAGATGATCTTGCTGGTCTTGATTTAAATACAAATGATGTTTCTTTATGGTTACACATCGTAACAAGTGACGGAGGAACTGGACCTATTTGTTTTGAGATTTCCCCATATGAACCAGGTTATATCTGTGGTGATGCGAATACTATCGCATTAAATGGAAATTCAATGGCGGTTTCAGGATCGGCCACAGCTTGCCTTTGTGAAAGTGCAATTGATGGTGGTTTGTCAAATTCAGCCAATGGCCTTCCGGTGCCATGTGGAGTTGAAGAACCTTCTGCTGCTTGGTACGAAATTGAAGCTCCTTTCGCATGTAACCTGATTGATGTGTCCCTTTCTGCATGGAGCGGATCAGATGATTATAATATTGCGATTATGAGTGGGGTAAGTTGTCCTGGTGTTAGTGGTACCAATGACATTACAGGCGCACCTACTTTCACCCCTGGATTTATTCTTGATGGCGGTTCAGTAATAGAAGCTTCTTCCTGTGGTTCTCCTGCCTTAACAATGAATGCATTGCCAGCTGGTACTTATTATGTATATGTTTCGGGTAAAACAGAAAGAGAAAATTTCACTTTAGATGTCAATGTTACGAATGCAAATACGGTGGCAGGAACCGCTTCTTCACCTGCAGATGGAGGGAATGTTTGTTCAGGTGGAATGATTGAAGTAAGTGCTACTGGTTTCAACTTGCCCAATGCGGTCAGCGGTCAGGATATCGCTTGGTTTGTAGATTCAAATATTGCTTTTGATCCTTATAATGGAGAAGGAACCTACGCTGGTTCTGGTACGACTAATGTGATGTTGAATATGCCTGTTAATACAGGTTGTACACCTGCATTGCTCTATATTAAAGGAGTAGTTTCAGATGATGGTATGACTGCTGCTGGTGCCTGTGAGAATACAACCAATGCTTTAAATGTAAGTGTATATCCAGATATTGGTACACCAACTGTAAATAATAATCCTTGTATCATAACAGTAGCAGGAAGATGCCCTAATTTTACTGTTAATGGGAATGCGGGGTCAGATACTTATATTGCAAGTTTTGCTGAAGATGGAAACACCGTCAACTTCACCATTTCCAATGGATTTTCTACTTGTGATATAACTGTTCCTGAAACTATTTCTTGTAGCGGAGCTTGTACTCAACCTTCGGCTACAGCAACAACAAATTGTGATCCCAATGATCCTTTTAATTTTTATGTAGATATTGTCTTTACCGCAGGTTCTGCTTCTTCTTATACCATTGTAGCTAGTGATGGAAGTTCACAACCTATTGCAGGAACTGGAAATTATACCGTTGGTCCATTTGCCAATGGAAATAATGTAAGCCTTTCTGTGGAAAATACAGAAGATGTAGCATGTAATATTCCATTAGGAAATTTTACCGATAATTGTAATCCAGCTGCTTGTTCTAATTTGACTTCTGCTGTTGCTACTTTAAGCGGTAATGCATGTGAAGGAGAATTAATGCTTCTTCAAGCAACTGTTGATCAAGGAATTATCAATGCTGATTATTCAGTACAATGGTTTGTCAATAATACGCCAATTCCAGGAGCTAATTTTTTAAATTATAACTATAATTTAGAAACTGCGCAAGGTTGTAATCCAGAGGTACAACAATTTAGCGTAGAAATTACTTGCCTTTTACCCAATGCAGCTCCTTCTACCACAGATATGCTTAATGTATCTACAGGAGCATTAAATGTATACCCAATCCCAAAATTGGGTATTGATTTCTTCCCTGATCCTGCTGGTTGTATTGTCGCTCCATTTGATAATTGTGGAAATTTAGTGATTGCAAATTCACCAAATGCAAATATTAATCCTGGTGATCCTCCTGTTACCGTGTCTTATACAGTTAGTGTAAATGGAGCGCCAGCAGGTTGTGAGGCGACTGGAACATATACTGTCCAATGTTCAGATTGTACGAGTGTTGCAGGTTCAGGAATTACGCCTGCTGATAATGTATTTTGTGAAGGCGAAACATTTAATTTAGAAAGTACTGGTGTTGCTCTAGATAATGGATATGCGCTAGGTTATGCAATGACGAGTACCAATCCTTTTGGTGATTTAATTTCTACTGTAAGTGATGCTGTGGTAAATGGAAATGTAGAAGGACCTTTTGCAGCTACTGGTGCTCAACCTTATGTGAATGGAGCAGGTTATGGCCCTGGAAGTTTGTATGCTACCCCATTTGTAAGCTTAGACTTAGATAACACCACACCAGCATATACCGCTACAGGTACATTTAGTGTAGCAGTTTTTGATGATAAAACTATTACTGTAACAATTCCACCGAATTCTATTCCTTTTTGCGCAGGAGTAACTGAATATAACATGGTGCTTTCTGTCAATAGAACCAGTGGTTCTTCAAACTCTATAGATAATATTTCGGGTATTTGTTCCCAAGGACAAGGCGGTGGTTCGGCCAATGCGACTTGTACGGTAAATGGTTATAGCACCAACCCCAATGGACAAAGTTGGTTTATTGATGTATCCAATAATGATATTTTTGGGGGTACGTCTAATTTTGCATGGACGGTTACGGTCAATTATGCGCAAGCCTATCCATTTCCTACCTTATGTCCTTCTTGTATGGATGTAGGTAATGCGTCTGTTTTTGAATTATTACCTAATATTACATTAAGTAGTATTATCGCTCCTTCTGTAGTTTGTCCGAATGAAACCTTGGACTTAACCAATTTGACTCCATCCGCTAATCTACCAGGAACAATGACTTGGTATGATGGTGATCCCAATAATGGCGGAGTAACTGTTGCTACGCCTAATGCAATTACTCCTGTAGATGGAGATGATTATTGGGTATTGTTTGAAGCAACGGCAGATCCAACTTGTACAGCGACCAATAGCTTTACATTAAGTACTACCGCCTTACCAGTTATTACAATGCCTGCTGCACCTGCTCCCTTATGTCAAGGCGATGTAGTTAATCTTTCTTTATTAGAAAGTGGAATAAATTCAAATGGTCTAACAGGCACATTTACTTGGTTTAGAGGAAATCCAGATACCAATCCTTTTGCGGTACAATTAACAGCTGCTGCTGCGATGGCTCAATTCCCTTCTGATGGGACCACTTATTTTGCTGTATTTACAGAAACAGGTGGTTGTTCTAATCAAGTGTCTGTAACTTATACAGTCAATCCATTACCTATATTAACTAATGTGCCTGATCAGGTGCTTTGTGCTGGTGATGTCTTTGATTTAACAAGTCAAGAGACTACCATTTCTAATGGACTAACAGGAGGCTTTGCTTGGTATTTAGGAGATCCTATGATGGGAGGCACTATGGTCTCTAATCCGATGACTGTTAGTCCAATGAATGGAGATATTTATTTTGGTGTATTTACAGAAACAGCTACAGGTTGTATGAATCAAGTGAATATTGAATTTACTGTCAATCCAGTTCCTATAATTACTTCGCCTCCAACTCCGCCAGCAATTTGTGCTGGAACAACGATAGATCTCACTTTATTAGAACCTGGAATCAATAGTAATAATCTGACTGGAAACTTTGTTTGGTATCTAGGCGATCCTACAATGGGAGGAACCTTAGTACCTAATGCGATGATGGTGATTCCAAATAATGGAGATACTTATTATTCGGTTTTTACCGATTCTAATAATTGTTCAAGCCAAGTAAATGTTTCCTTTACTGTCAATCCTATTCCTATGTTGACTTCGGTATCTGTTGCTCCTGTTTGTGCAGGGAATAATATAGATCTAACAAGTTATGAGTCTATGATTAATGCGGGAGGAATGGCAGGAAGTTTTGCTTGGTATTTAGGTGATCCCAATATGGGCGGATCTTTAATTTCCAATCCTGCAACTTATACACCAACGAATATGGATATGGTTTGTGCGGTATTTACTTCTACAGGAAATTGCGCTGCTCAAGAATGTATGAGCTTAACAGTAGATGCAAGTCCACAATTGACAGCACCAAGTACTGTACCTAATCTATGTAATGGCGAAACCTTTGATCTTACTACATTGACTGCAGAAATAACAAGTTCTAATTCGACTACAGGAACATTAAGTTGGTATTTAGGTGATCCAAGTACGGGAGGCACCTTAATAGCTGATCCAACAATGGTAATGCCGATGAATGCGGATGATTATTATGCCGAATTTGTTACGGCTGCGAATTGTTCAGATAAAGTGAGTTTTAGCTTTACGGTATATAGTCCAGTAACTGGAATCACCGCTTCTTATGATTGTAATTTAGATCAGATTGTAGTGGATTATTCTGGAGCAACTGGTGGATCAGGAAGTGGGTATACCGTTTCTTCAAGTTCTACGAATACAGATGGCCAGACATTACCCAATGGTTCTTCTTGGGCATTGGTGGTGGAAGATGGAGAAGGATGTAAACAAGCAGGTTCTTTAACTGGATCAGTAAGTTGTATTGTTTGTGATGCAGGGATGGTAGATGCAGTGGCTGATAATATTTATTGTTGTTCGGAAACGGAAACGTTTACCGTTTCAGGTGTCGTTTTAGATGCGGGTAATGTAGTGGCTTGGGCAATGACTGATATGGCAGATGGGCCAGTAACCAACAGTGTAGAGCTTGATGCCGCAGCGGCTAATAATAATGTCTATTTATCCAATTCAGATAATAGTTATTCTTTCAATCGATCTTGTGTAGGTGGAGTAGGAAGTATTGCGAATGGGATGTATTATCTTACGCCTGTTATTGTAGAAGATCCTAATGTAGATTCTTTATTTTATAATCCAACGGCAGATCCTGGATGTGTACCTGAGGCATTTATAGAGCCTTCAATTACAAGTACGGCACCTGATGATTGGGCGATTGATCCAATGATTATCAATTTGCCAGATGGTTCTATTTATGATGTGAATGATTCGATTGCCTTTGGTTTACCATTGACTCAAGCATTGATTGATTTTAATGGTGGGCTACCCGCAATTAATTTAGTGGATTTATATGATGGCGATCCTAACGGAACTTGGGGCGTTTCTTTAGTTAATACAGGAACGGGGCCGTTTACTTTCGAAGTACCCGATTTTCAAGCTATAGTTTATGCAGATTCTTGTTCTTTAATTAGTATGGATCAGGTAGTTATAATAAGTGGATTTACAGCTACGGTTCAAGCTGGAGAAACATGGACAACGACCTTTGATATTCCACCTCCACCTGCAAACTTCCCAAGTGTGGATCCTGCATGTGCAGATTATGGAACGGCTATTTTGATCGACTTAAGAGATGATTCGAGTGGACCTCCATGTACGGTGGGCGTAGAAAATTTCTTAAACGATCATTCGTTTAAAGTATTTCCTAATCCAGCCTCAGATAGAGTGTTCGTTGAATTTGATTTAATCAAGCAAACCGATTATCAATTATCATTGACTAATATCTTAGGTCAATCTATTCGAACCATTGAAAATGGTTTAGGTAATGGTTTAATTGAAGCCGATTTTAGTGTGCAAGATTTAACCGCTGGAATTTACTTTATCCATTTAGAAATTGATGGAGATCGCATAGTCAAGAAACTGATTATTCAAGAATAATTATTTCAAAGAATAAATAAAAAGTCGTCCACTTAATTTAAGCGGACGACTTTTTTGTTACCTACTTTATTGAAATCGAATAAAGTCTATTTTAGTAGATTGAATTTTATTTAGTAAAGTATTAATTCGCTCAGCATCTGCTTTTCTGATAGCATATTGAATAATTGGAATGGCCTCAAATTCTTGAGAAATGATACGGATGTGATTTTGTTTAAGGATAACCATGACGTCATTCATATGACTATAGTCAAAGGTGAGTTCATGGATTTCGTCTTCTGTCTTCTCAATAATTTCGGCTATAGCAAGTGCTTCTTTTGCTGCGGTTCGATAAGCATTGATTAATCCAGAAACACCTAGTTTTGTTCCTCCAAAATATCGAATCACACCAATAAAAACATTGGATAAACCAAAGCTATCAATTTGACCAAGAATGGGTTTTCCTGCGGTTCCTGAGGGTTCTCCATCGTCGTTGGCTCTAAACTTGGTTTTATCAATTCCTAAACGATAAGCATAGCAAAGATGTCTAGATTTCGGATGTTCCTTTTGAATAGCTTCCAATATCTGCCGAATATCTTCCTCTGTATATGCAGGATGAGCATAGGCAAAAAACTTGCTGCCCCGATCTCTAAATTCACCATAACTCGCTTTGGATATTGTTTTATATAAATCCGTCATACTACAAAGGAAATCAAAATTATTGAAAGGATAGTAAATAAGATGCCTATCCAATTTAATTTAGATAATTTTTCTTTAAAAATAAATGCACCAATGATGGTGGAACCTCCTATGGTAAATAAACTAGTCATTGTAAAAATTATAGAACTTTCCCATGTGGTTCCTAAAGCAAGTAAAAGAAAATAACTAGAAGTGAAATTAGGGATTCCCAACACAAATCCAGCAAGGATGCTTCTTGGAGATACGGTTATTTTTTTTCGTAATAAAGCATAAGTAAAAGAGAGTATACCAAAAAAAGCGGCTGTAGCAAAAGTGAAAATAATAAATGGCAATTCTGATTTATTTGGGATGATTGATGTTTTTACATATTGAAAAATAACACTGACTAGTCCACTATTTAAAAAGACAATGATTGGAATAAATAAAACATACCAAGCGCGTTTTTTATTGGTCTTGTTATCTGGTGATTTAGACTTTGAATTGCTTAAAATTAAAGCTACAAAGGCAAGGACAATACTAAGGATTTTTAAAAGTTGAGTGCTTTCCCCATAGTATAATATTCCAAAGCAAACAGGTAGTATCAATGAGGTCTTTCTAAAAATAACAGATAAGGCTATGCCAAAATATTCGACAGCTAAGGCTACGAAGATAAAAGCAATTAAATAAATAAAACCTAAAAGTGCGCCAAAAGGGAATTCGGGGTTTTTCCAAAAAGAAGAGGTGATTAAAGGCTCTTTGATTAGGATAAATCCTAGCAATACACAAATGAAATAATTAAAAGTTATGGCTTGGAACTTTTGGATTTGATATTTTCCAAAAAGCTTAAATAACACACCTATAAGGATTGAACTTGCTGCACTGATTAGAACATAAATTGGAGCCATTAAGAAAGATTTCTGGGGTTGGTTATGATTTGGTATTTATTATTTTTTAAAGAAAAGGTATGCTTTGGAATCCCGTTAAAAGTAGGTGCTTTAATACCTGATCCTAAGATATGATCTGCGGTTAAAATCCGAATTTCATCCCATAAGTCAAGGTCAATAAATGATTGAATAGTATAGGCTCCTCCTTCTATCAATAAGCGTTGAACGCGTGTGTTGTTCTTTAAATAATCTAATATCGCACGAGGTAAATTTTCATCAAAAGGAAGTGAAACAAATTTTAAATTTTTAGCGTCAGCTGGCAATTTTTCTTTTTCAGAAAAACAAATGGTCAATTCTTTTTGGTTAAATAATTTCAAGTTGTTTGAAAGTTTAACTTGTCTATCTAAAACTAATCGGGTAGGGGATTGGCCATCCCATAATCTGTTAGTTAAGCTTGGATCATCTATTTTTGCGGTATTCGTTCCTACTAAAATAGCGTCTATATTTGCACGCCATTTGTGCGCTAAGCGTTTAGCAATAGGGTTTGTTATCCAAACAGTTTGACCCTCTTTCCCAATGTATCCATCTAAAGATTGGGCGATTTTTAAAATGACATAAGGCCTTTTTTTTATGATACTTTGAAAAAAATATCGATTGAGCCATTTCCCTTCTTTTTCCAAAACTTTTTCAATTACAGTGACTCCATGAGCGCGTAATTTTTTTATGCTTTTGCCACTTACTCTAGGATCAGGATCTGTGCAAGAAATGACAACAACAGGGATTTTGTGTTTTAGTACTAAATCTACACATGGTGGTGTATTGCCAAAATGAAAACAAGGTTCTAGATTGACATATAAAGTGGCCGCTGCTAGTAAATGATGTTGATCCTTAGGAATGCTTCGTATAGCGTGAACCTCTGCATGGGCATCTCCATATTGTTGGTGCATTCCTTCCCCTAAAATTTTGTTTTGGTAAACAACTACACAACCTACCATTGGATTTGGACTTACGGTAGCTTCTGCCATTTGAGCAAGTTCAAAACAACGTTTCATCCATCTTTCATGCGATATCATAAGTCAAAGGTAAGATTTGTAAAATTGTTTTGGAAGTTTTATCAGCATATCCTAACAACTTCTTTACCTTTGTGCACAATGAAATTGTACCAAACCGCATTTGATGACTTAGTCATTGGACTATCTGAAATATATTCAGAAAGAGAAGCGAATAATATCGCGCGCCTTTTTTTTGAAGATGTTTTCCAACAAACGACGTTGGGTAATGGGTCTTTTTTTTCCAATGAGGAATATGAAAAATACCAATTGCTTGCTGCGCGCTTATTAAATCGAGAGCCTTTGCAATATGTAACAGGCCGAGCTGATTTTTATGGATTGGTTTTGAAAGTAGATCATTCGGTTTTAATTCCTCGTCCTGAAACAGAAGAATTAGTACATTGGATTAAGCAAGATTTTAAGGTTTATTCTAAAGAAGCATTTAACGTATTGGATATCGGTACAGGGTCGGGATGTATTCCTTTAACATTAAAAAAAATATTTTCATCATGGAAATTATGGGGACTTGATGTAAGCCAAGATGCTTTAAATATTGCAAAAGAGAATGGATTAAATTTAGGTCTCAAAGTCAACTGGATAGCTAAAAATATTTTGGAAGACATGGAAGAAATTGACTTACCCAAGATGGATGTTGTGGTGAGTAATCCACCTTATATTCCTCTAGTTGATCGTGCAATTATGGAAGACAATGTACTGGATTTTGAGCCCCAAATTGCCTTGTTTGTGGAAGATGATAATCCGTTCATTTTCTATGAACGGATTATTAAACAAGCGGCTAAATTATTAAAACCAGCGGCTTGGTTATATTTTGAAATCCATGAAAGCTTTGCTAAAGAAGTAGCTGGTTTAATGCTTGAAAATCAGTTTGTTAATGTAGAAGTGGCCAAGGATTTTCAAGGGAAAGATCGAATGATTAAAGGGCAATATATCGTCTAGCCTCCCGCTTTTTTTGCTTTATATCCTTTAGCTTTTAAGAGATCGAGTACCTTATCTCGATGATCCCCTTGCAGCATAATTTCGCCATCTTTAGAAGTGCCTCCAACGCCACATTTTGACTTTAATTCTTTGGCAAGAATTTTAAGTTGGTCATCACTTTCTTCAAAGCCTGTAATCAATGTAACGGGTTTGCCCTTCCGTTTTTTACGATCTAACCAAATCCGTAAATCCTGATCTTCAGGAAGTACTTCTTCTTGATTTTCATCATCATCAAAAAAGTCAGGACTATAATCGGGGTCAGTAGAAAAGAAGAAATTTCCGTTTTTCGATTTATTTTTTTTCTTTTTGCTCATAGCTCAATTTATTATTTATCATAGCCTCGTGATGGACTTGAATGACTGCTTTTAAAGCAGTCTCTAAGGTCTCTTTTATAGGAAGATTTTGATCAATTAAATTATGTTGAAATGTAGGGTCTAAGTTATAGTCATATAAACTTATACTTTTTTTACCATCAAATTTAAGGGTATATTGAGTATCTAAAATTTGATAAATTCCTCCTGTGAAAGTATAAGCAAAACGCTTTTCATTAGTAAATATACTTTTTCCAAAGGAATAAAAAGGTTTTGGATAGTTTAGATAGTCTAAAACGGAAGGCATGATATCATGTTGTTGAATGATATCATTCCGCTTTTCTTTTAAACTACCATCAGGTTTATAAAACAATATGGGGATTTTGTAAGCACCTACAGAATTGGAATAAGAAGGATCTTGAATCAAACCAATATGATCTGACAAAATAATAAATAGGGTTTGATCGAACCAAGGTTTTTCTTTTGCTTCTTTAAAAAATTGACGCATGGCATAATCAGAATATAATACACTACGTTCTAGCACGGGCATATTGGGGTAAGCTTCTTCAAAATAAGGTTCAATTTTATGTGGATGATGGGCAGAAATAGAAAATATGGTAGCTAAAAAAGGGCTTTTAAATTCGCTCATTTTTTCTATTGAAAACTTAAAAAAAGGCCAGTCATAAATTCCCCAGTTTCCATCATAATCCTTTTCTAAACCATAATCTCTTCGATCATAATATCGATCATACCCCGCTTGAATGGTAAATTTATCAAAGTTGAATGTTCCTTCATTTCCCCCATGAAAAAAACCAGATTGATAGCCAAATTCGCCTAGAATTTTGGCCATGCCTTTGATTCGATTTCCTTGATATCTTGAAATCATAAATGCATCATCCATGAGGGCAGGAATGCCTGTAGTCAATGCAACCACAGCCATGTTCGATCTTCCTGCATTGGCAAAAGAATGCTCAAAATATAAGCCTTCTGTCATTAGTGAATCCCAAAACGGCGTGTTTCCTTTTCCATCATTATAAAAACCCATATATTCTTGCCCAATGCTTTCCAT
>JAHDCJ010000022.1:39623-52384 GCA_020629935.1 Saprospiraceae bacterium
ACTAGCAAAAATAATCCGATCTGAATACCCATTTTTCCCTTGACTTCCTCTTGTTTTTCAGTCTTCTGATATAGTTTCCATCCGATAAACATAAAAAGGATAAAAGCGACGATCAGAAACCAAAAGGAACGAATGAGTTGAGGAAGTAGGGCAAATAAATCTGTGGTTTGATTGGTAATATTTATAGTGGTTCTTTTTAACCCATAAGAATAGAATCCGACATCTGCAATTTCTGCTAAAAGGGCCATGCCATTGGTCAAAAAGAATAAAAATTTGAGTCCTTTTTGATAAGTAATATTTGACCGAAAAGAGAAGGGGAGGATATGTCCTAAAATAAATAGTATATTAACATAAATTAAGGCAGAAATATCAAATCGAATGCCCAAAAACATCATTTTGAAATAGTCAAAAAAGTGGAGACCTTCAAAAAGATAGGCATTATAGATAATAAAAAAACAGCGAGCTAGAGCAAATAATAAGAGGGCAATACCAAAACGTAGTATAAGTTTTTTGATATGTCCAAATTCTTGCTTAATCGATGAGTTTTTTATCATTAATCAACAATTAATTAGGAACGAGTCGATAATAATATCTATTATCACCAAACTGTTCTTCTGTCCATAAGTCTTTTTCCCTTAGTTTAGAGATATCCCAAGTTTGGGTTTCTCCGCTCAACGGATAAGGTGCATCAAAAAACATAATGATTTGTTCTTTTTCTTCTGAAAACTCCCAAGAACCATCGTGCTGAACAGGAAAATTGGTTAATGAATCATTGTAAGCAATGATGGTACTAAATCGACCATTTTCTCCAAAACCGATAGAACTTTCCGAATAGATAATAGAGAACTCCGGACTTCCGTTTGTTACATTTAATTCATTTCTTTTTACCACATCATATTTCCAACTATTAATCACTCGTTTTCTTTTTGAGCGTAGGCTGATTAATGGTCCTTCATCGTATTTGCATCCAGAGATGACAAAAAGGGTAGCAAGAATAAGCAAACAATAAATGCGAAGTGTAAGTTTCATGAATGTTATTTTTTGCGAAAATACGAATTAAGTAAGGAAGAAAAAATAATGTGCGCATCTATGTTTAATTTTAACAAATTATGAATTCGGTTACTTTTTATTTTTGTCATCGTACTTATGTACATTTGTAGGATGAAATCACCAAAGGAAGCACATATCAATATTGTTAAACAAGCTCGGTATTTTGTGGTGGGTACACCAAATAACCAAGTAACTCAGCTTTGGATTGCTTGTCATGGTTATGGACAACAAGTTGAACATTTTGCCTCAAAATTTACGTCCATACAAGATGATCAAACTTTAATCCTTGTTCCAGAAGGACTTTCTCGGTTTTATTTTGGTGGATTTACAGGGCACATTGGAGCAAGTTGGATGACTAAGGCCGATCGATTGAATGAAATAGAAGATTATTGTAATTATTTAGCGCAATTACAAGCTAAATACATCCCACAGTTGGCTACCAATGTAGAGGTTAATTTATTTGGTTTTTCTCAAGGTGGAGCCACGATTATGCGCTATGCTTTTTTACGTAATCCCTTTTTCTCCAAATTAGTTTTATGGGCCGCTGATTTTCCTGATGATATTAATTATTTGGAAAAATTAGATCAAATTAAAGGCAAAAAACTGACGTACGTTTATGGAACGGAAGACCAATTTATTACCCCAGAGCGAATAGATAAAATCAAGCAATTTATGGCGAGTCAAAACCTTCATTTTGATTTTATTGAGTTTCAAGGTAAACATAAAATAGATCGAGATGTTTTAGTTAGATTGACTAAATAGATGGGTTTTATTTTTTAAAAAATTTATGATAATAAGAATATGCAAGGCAAAAAAGTAAGTGATTCGGAAACGATAATGACGGAAATGATTATGCCCAACGACACGAATCCATTACATAACTTAATGGGTGGAAATCTTCTTCGTTGGATGGATATAGCAGCAGGAATTTGTGCAGGGAAACATTGTAATACACATATTGCCACGGTATCTGTAGATCATGTATCTTTTAAAAAACCGATTCCTTTAGGGAATGTGATTACGATTAAGGCATTAGTTACGCGTGCATTTAATACTTCGGTGGAAGTTTATGTAGAGGTTTCTTTTTCAGATATTAAAGGCCAAAATCCAAAGCATTCTAATGATGCCTATTTTACTTTTGTTGGGATTGATGATATCAGTCATCGGCCGTTGAAAGTTCCTGAAGTAGTGCCGATTACTATGGAAGAAAAACGTAGGTATGATGCTGCTTTGAAACGCAGAGATTTACGAATGTTGATGAGCGGAAGATTGAAGGCAAAAGATGCTAAAGAGTTGAAGACTTTGTTTGAGGTTTAGAATTTTTTAATATCAATGGTTTTAGATAAATATTTATTAACAAGTACACATCGTAATTACCACGACTTTCATTCCATGAAAAGGTGCAATTAAGTCATAGATTTTATCATCCATTTCTTCTTCTAATTGATCTATCTTCTCTTCAATGTCAAACTTAGGTTCGCCGTCTGTATTCCTAAGTAATTTATATTGATCCTGAAGTTCATTTTCTAAATCTTTACTCTTTTTTTCAAGCGCTTCAATCAGCTTTTCTGTCTTTTTATTTTTTTTGTGAATGAAAATATCATTACTACAAAATGTACCTCCAAAGGAGTGTACGTTTTTAGTGGGCTTCTGCATCCATTTCCTATCTTTCCATTGATGGGTGCTAGAAACATTAATCAGATAAGATTGAGGAATTAAGCCAATAATCTTAAAGGATTTAATCGTCGAAAGATCAATATTTTTTTTATCAATCAGGGTGAAAATGAATAATGGGTTTTCATCATAAAGAGTATACTCATACTTGATTCTTTTTTCGAAATAAGCATAACTCCCCATTTGATCTTCAAAGGGATTTTTTAATACTAATTCGTAATGTGCTTCTAAAAAATCAGTATAGTCTTGTGATCGATCCTTTTGGTAAACATCGGGTAAATAATTGTAGCCCTTGATCATTTTGCCATTCGTCAATTCCAAATTAAATTCTATTTGATGGCCGTTATATTCGGCTGTAGCCAATAGAGGTATAAATAAAGTACAAAGAAAACAAAGCTTAATAATAGACATTCCTTTCGTTTAAGTATTTATATATTTAGAATTAAAAACGTAACTAGTACTTAGTTTCGCACCATTTTTTTAGTAAAAAAAGTCGATCCATTATTCAATTCTATAAAGAATACACCCGATCCAATTTGTGCATTCACAAGAATAGATTCTCCTTCAATTACAGTAGAAACTTGCATTACTTTTCCTTCAATATTACGAATGGTTAATGTCCAATTTTCTTGATCAAAATCCTTGATGTTGACTTGAATTTCATTCGCAAAAGGATTAGGGAAGATGTCTATTTCTTCTTTTTCAAAAAATAAAATTTTAATATCTGAGTAATCTATCTTGCCTTCAAAATCTACATGTTTTAATCGATAATAATTATTACCATTTGTTGGCTGTTTGTGCGTGAAAAGGTAACGATGAGATGCATCATAATTTATCCGATCCAATGACTTAAAAGTAATGCCATCGGTACTGTGTTCGACTTCATAATAAGCGGTTATTTCTGTTTCCGATGCAATCCAATCGAGTTGAGCCTGTCGATTTATTTTTTTCGCAGAAAAGGAAATTAACTCAATCGGTAAAAAGGTAACTTCAGGAATAACTTGCGCTAATAATTTTACATATGCAGCTTGATAAGTAATGGAAGGTTCAGTGATTTCCCAAGAGTTTTCTGGAAAACTGGTGTTCCATTCTTTATACGATTTTAATATAGGTTGGTTTTGCGGAGGGCTAAGTGTAGGACCGCTATAACTAGCGTCGGGACTAAAATTTTTATTGACCCCACCAGGGACAAAACCAGGAGCGGGGCCATAAGTAGAAACACCGACTCTATCCCATAAAGCGCTTCCATTAGTAAACCAATTATGATAGATTTCTTTAGCTGAATTTTCAGCTCCATGACTTCCCATGTTCGTCAAGTAAACTAAGTTTTGCGGATTGACCCCATGTAAATAATGTAAATATCCATTGGTGATTTCTTGATACAAGGCGTCGTTTGTAGGGTCTAATTGAAAGCCAATGATATTGGCAAATAAACCTCCTTTTCGGGCTTTGTCTCTGTTGTTTCCCCAGGTGTGATTGTCATCGGTCATATATGCTCGGTATGCATCTAAGTTACTGTTGTAGGCTGGAAGATTACCTGCACTATTAGTCATTGAGTTTAAATATTTAGCTTTGATATCATTTGCAATAGAAGTAGTCGCTCCTACGGTATTGGCATAATACAGCGCCGCATCTTGATATTCTGTTTCAAAAGCGAAAGCAAAGGTCCATTGATTGAGATGGATATTTGACCAATTATTATCTACAAAGGTTTTATAAGTTGCATTTCCTGTCAAGGCAAAAAGATAAGCCGCTGCGGCAAAGCGATTGGCCAGTTGTTGGTATTCAGAATCTTCTGCTGCGGCATTTAAAAAGCCAGCATTATTATAGTAGGAATATCCGCCTAAAGCGGATTGATTATTCCAAGCATTTATTGCTGCTGTTTCAAGGGTGTTTCCATATGCCTGCATCGTCGGATCACTTAAGGATTTAAAAACAATGGCTGCATGTGCAAAAGCACCAGCTGCGGAAATGGTCGCTGAAATGGTGCTAGGAGCATAGCGTCTAATTTCGGTGTCTGCACTTGGAGGAGAAGCATTATTATAAGTTAAATTAGAAACCTTATGTAATACCGAACCATCTGAATTTTGCATTTTTAAAAACCAATCTAATTCCCATTTGATTTCATCTAAAAGATCAGGAATTCCATTTCCTGATTCTGGAAGATTGAAGTTGTCCGTCCAAATCACATCATTATATTCATAGGCACTTAAAAGATCATGAATCGCACCATCAGCAAAGTTGATATATTTATTATAATCACCAGCATCAAACCAACCCCCACTTAAGTCTTTAGAATTAGCTAGTGTAGGATTAGAAACTAATCGGCAATCAAGGTCTTGTTCTGTTCCACTAAACGCTGCGCCGTCAGTCCATCCTGTTTCTGCATAAGGAGCCACCTTAGCTAAATTACACCGCTGATAATAAAACACCCGCAGGGCTTCTTTTAACACTGGAAGATAAATATCATCAGCAATTTGAAATTGATAAGATCGAAGGTCATTTGTTGGATCATATAAATAAAAATAGCCTTGCGTATTAAAGTTGGAAAAGTCGAACCACCAAACTTGATCACCAGATTGTACATGAGTAGCACCGCCGTTCCAAGGCGTTACATTGGCAGAAAACATCACGTTGCCTGAGAACCATTCTCTGACTTGTAAAGTGGTTCCTGGAGTGTAAGAATCTGCATTATTATAACCAATCATCGGATTGCTTAAGACAGCAACTTTTGTAGTATTGGGTTGATAGCCAAATTGATCAATATGCAAATGTGAAGAAACCGAAGATGTGGGTTGTGCGAATAAAGATAATGAGGATAGCGTGAGTAAAAAGAGTATGATTTTTTGCATTAGGTTTGGATTTTAGTTGGTTTTGGTTCATAGAAAATGCCTATATAGAATTATAGTTTTGTTAGGCGCCTGAAGCGGAAAAGAACCCCATGATCCAAGGTTTCTTCCATTTTTCTACAAGTTTATAATGTCGTTTTTCCAAATGATCTTCTTTGAAAAATACGATGCCCATATAAAATAGATCAATACTTAATGTCACCTTTTCATGCGCTTTAATTTCTTCCCAGGCTTCTTGCATTTCATCAGACCAATAGATATCATCAAAGATAAGAATGGAATCAGAATTGGTATAATTGAGCGCTTGTTTAAAATATCGAATAGTAGGTTCTTTTCTATGATTTCCATCAATAAAAACAAAGTCAGCTTGATTATTCTTTTTTAATAAGGGTAAATAAGTATGATCAAAATTACCTAATATTTGTTCTATATTTTCAAGCTTCATTTTTTTGAAATGATCACCTGCCACCTTTGCAATTTGTTCACTACCTTCCAAAGTAAACAATTTAGTTTTGCTGTGAGCTTCTGCTAGATAAAGGGAAGTAATCCCAAGACTTGTTCCCAATTCGATAATCGTTTTGGGCTTAAAATGTTCTACCATTTTAAATAATAATTGTCCTTGTTTAGGAGAAGAAACCGCAGAATTTGCAATGTCTTTTATTTTACGTCGATCCAACTTTTTTCCTTGGTGACCAGCACCTAAATCAGTAATTTTTATTTCATCTGAAGTCTGTAAAAGTCGCTGTCGTAACGCTTCAATCTTATCAAAGGCATAATAATGTCTTTTGTCTTCGATAAACCGTTGAAGAAAATCAAAGACAAAGGGGGAGTGTACACTATAAACCGTTTCGGCTTTAAAAAAGAAGCGCAGATATTTGAGAATTTGTTGAAACATGTAAGACTAAAATAAATCATCCCGAATTGTAATAAACAATTCGGGATGATTGAAAAGAAAAAATAATTTAGAAGTTAAAATCTCCTCGAACTGTAAAGTTGATTGGAGCTTCCATTAAAGCAGGTCTCAAGGTGTATGTCTTGTTGGTGGCATTCTTTACAAGGAAAGAAATTTTAGCATTATCAGAGAAATGGTAAGCCATTCGCCAATCCATCAATACGGTTCCGTTTTGATTTCTGCTTCGATAATCCTTCAAACCAAAAAGATCCAATTCTACCCCAGGAAATAATTCAACAGCTTCAAAGAATTTATCAATCGCCTCCATGTAGGTTGCATATTGTATAGACATTCCGATGTCTAACTTTTTAAAGAAAGTAGATTGAATATCAATTTTGAACGTATGCTTAAATCGATACTTTAGTATGTTGTTTGGGTTAGAAGAATTTACAAAATTACGGAATCCTTCTAATTGTTGTTCACTTGGATTCGCAATACCTGTAGTATCCGTTTCCCAATATTTAAATTTAGGATTGATATAGGTATAACCAGCAATCAAAGTGGTTGGCACTTTAAATAAATCACCTTTACCCATAATACTAATTTCTGCACCTGGAATTCGTGTATCACCTACATTAATCGATTGGAAAAACAAATCTCCTGGCATTGGATTATCTCCACCAAAAGTAAATTCCATCATGTCTTGATATTCGGTCCAGAAAGCAGAGACATCTATAAAACCTTGCCAACTGGAAATTTGAAATCCTTGACTTATCCCAATTTCAGAACTCCATCCCGTTTCTGATTGAAGGCTAGGATTTGGTCTAACAGCCAATGGTCCTACATCTGTACTAATGTAACGCTCTGCAATGGTTGGATATCGATATCCTTGTCCCCAAGAAGCTCTAATAAAGGTATATTCTGCTGCTTGATAATTTAACCCAACACGAAATACAGGCTTTGTTTCTTTATCTTGTGGTGAAGGATTTTCAATCTTAGTCGTGATGTCTACTGTAATACTATCAGGACTATTAATCGTATTTCGCTCTACACGCATTCCAGCAGAAACACTTAACTTTTCAAAGAATTTTTTATCTACTTGAAAGTATGCTCCAATATTCGAGGTATTGAATTTTGAATTACCAAAAAGCTCAGAATCAGATTTAGTAGTTGTTCCTACTAAACCAGCAACTAAACCTAAATTACCCAATTTTTCAAAGGAACGTTGGAATTGGTATTCTCCGTAAAGCAATTTTGATGTATTTCCTTGGTTATTATCATTGTCATTCGATACATAATAATATCGAGTTAAGACTTTATGTCGATTTTCAAACTTATCAAAATAGGTTAAGAATGGATCGATGTTGTATCTGATATTCTTACTCTTTGTAGTCGTATTTACGGATCCTCCTAAAGTAAAAGGTTGAAATGCGCCTTCGTATGGATTTTCCCAAAGGAAGAAAGAGCGACTATTACCTGCATTAATATTGGCATTTACACCCACAGAAAAACGATCAGTAATTCGATATCTTGTATTGGCATTTATTCTACCTTTACGATTGTATTCTCCTTTTCTAAAACTATTGTCTAGGTATAAATTTCCTCCTAACACTAAATCAAAATTTCCAAATTTTTGACGATGCGCAAATTGGATACCTGTTTCAATAGGCATATATGCCTCAGCAACTAAAGGATCAGAACTTGCTAAAGGAGATTCATCTCGATTTCTTCCCCACCAAGCTCGATTAATAGGATCACATCCAGCCGCATTATTACAAGTGTCTAAAAGTGGGGGAGTAGCATAAGTAGTAGAAAAAATAGTAAACTTAGTTACTGGATCAGAAGTTGGATAGGCAGTTCTAACATTGATAATTCCATTTAAAGCAGAAGAACCATATAATGCAGAAGCAGCTCCTTTTAAGACTTCAATTTGATTAATATTTTCTACTGGAATATCTCTCCAGTTTGGAAAACCTGCATCACCTTGTAAGAATGGAAGATCATCAACTAGAAGTAGTACTCGACTTCCTGCACCATACGAATAACCAGATCCACCACGAATATTGGCTTGACCATCTACAATATTTACTCCAGGTACTTTTTCTACCACTTGATCAATAGAAGTGGAATTGGTGTTTTCTACTAAGTCTGGTTGTACTACAGCAATCGAAATGGTCGATTCTGCCACTTTAGTCCCTGCTTTATTAGCGGTAACTACTACTTGTTCTAATAATTCGGGTTGTGCACCTACAGTAATGTCCATTACTTTTACTTCGCCAGCAGTTACCGTAACAGATTTTGTTAAATCATCATATCCAACATAACTATAAACGATATTATAAGTTCCAGCATCTAAAGGTAACTCATAAAACCCATCCATATCTGTAGTGGTACCATTGGAAGTACCTTCAATAACTACATTAGCAAAAGGAAGTCCTTCGCTATTCTCTGCTTCAGTCAATTTTCCTTTTAAGGTTGCTTTTTGCCCAAAAGCAGAAAGCCCAAGAAAGAGTAAACACATGAGCAACAATAGAGGTTTAAAATGCATAATTTTCATTGTTCCTAGTTTTATGGTTTATTTATCGGTTAAAATTTTATCGAATATGATGAAAAAAATGAGGATTTTAATCAGAATTGGAATAAAAATTACTTTTTAGTTACCTTTTTGACACAATCAGTAACTTAATAATAAATTGAATATATATTTTTTAAAGAAATTTAGATTTGGAGTAGGGGAAAGCTAAATATTTTGTGTCTTGTTAAAAACAAGGTTTTTAAACAGGATTTAAGGAATATTTTTGCTAAAAAAGATTGAAATCTTATCAAAAGCCTTATTTTTGCCAATGAATTTATTTTTAATCAATATTATTTATACCTAACGAATAATCTTCCAAAATTTTAAAACATGAGAAAATTTACACTTTTATTTTTTATTTGTGCGTTCGCTATGAACTTAGACGTAAATGCACAATGTACTCCAGAAACTACATATCCTGGTTTCGGTATCTTCCCTGCACCTGATACTAGTGCGGTTTTATTTTCTGATCCAACTTTAGGTATCAGTGACTTAGGATGTGAAGGTCAAGATTTTGAGTATACCTTTACGGCTAACATTCCTGATTCTATTAACGTAGAACCATTTTTAGGAATTGATTTAAATGTTCCTTTGACTTCTATTGAAGTACAAGATGTTGATGGTTTCGCTGCTGCAGGTTGGACTTTAGCTTCTAATGTATCTTGTAGCCAACCAGGTTGTTTCTTTACTCCAATGGTTTCAGGTGGTATTACTTACGAATGTGCTATCGTACAAGGTACTGCTCCTGCTGCTGGTGATTACCCAATGGTATTCAAATTAGAAGGTGTAGCTTTCGCTTTCGGTTCTAATGTACCAGTAAGTTTAGATTACCCTGATGGTGCTGGATTCCCAGGACAGTATATCTTAAGAGTACTTCCTGCTAGTGATCCTGCTTGTGTTACAGGAACGCAAAATATCGTTGAAAACTATTTAGCAGTTTCTCAAAATCAGCCAAATCCATTTAACGGAATGACTGAAATTATGTTAAACTCTGACAAAGCGTCAAACTACGAATTTACCGTAATGAATCTTTTAGGTGAAGTAATTCACAGAGAAGCGGTAGATGCAATGGTTGGTCAAACTACAATCCAATTTGATGGTAGTGCGTTAAGCAATGGTGTTTATATGTACACTGTTTCTAATGTTGACGGTGCAATTACAAGAAAAATGATGGTTAATCAATAATCGTTAAATATTAAAATAAAAAGCCCTGAAGATCTTTCTTCAGGGCTTTTTATTTTATGGCTTAATTCTTGAACATGATGTCTTCAAATACCATTATCTCTATGTATAATAGAGTATAAAAATGACTTTGATCAAATCAAAATTTTAATCCCATTATGCGTAAAATTTGCATGCTATTTCTTCTAATTATTTCTATACATTCTCTTATGGCTCAAGATACCCAAACGATTACAAAACAAATGCTTCACGCCATAGAACAAAACAATGAAATGACGTTTACTATGGAATCCAAAGAGCGATTTAATGGTAAAATGAAGTCTTCTAAAGTATCTGTAAAGTTAATCCAAGAACCCCTTCAAATTTACTTGTTTTCTCACTATCCACAAGATGGAGCAGAGATTTTATATCGACATGGAAAAGATAATAATAAGGCAATTATAAATCCCAATGGTTTCCCTTATTTTAATATATGGATGAGCCCTTTTAATTCAAAAATGAGAAAAGGACAACATCATGCTATTATTGAAATTGGCTTTAAATTGTTAGCAGATATGGTTAAGGAAAACCTAACGAGTAATCCCAATTTTATTGAATATAAAGGAAAAGAAAACTTTGAAGGAAAATCTTGTTTTAAATTGGAAATGAATGCTGACCGATTTACTTATAAAACCTATACCTTAAAAGAGAGCTTATCTACTTATGATATTGCTTCACAAAAAGGAATTAGTGAACAGTTGATTCGGGAAAAGAATAAAATTAGTACCTACGGAAAATTATCAAAAGGAACGAGTTTAATGATTCCAACCGCCTATGCACAAAGAGTTGTCTTATATTTAGATCAAAATACTTATTTACCTGTTGGTCAAATATTGGAAGATGATCAAGGCGTTTTCGAATGGTATCACTTTATGGAATTAAATATCAATCCCAATTTTGCAAAAGACGAATTTACTTCTTCTTATTCAGAATATGGATTTTAAATAGAGCGCAAGGTTTTTTAAAAAAAAATGCAATTTGTTCGTATATTTAGGTTAAAGAAAATCAAATTATTATGGAAGCTTCGGTATTGACAAGAACAAAAACAGATTCAATTAAGCAAATATTAGCTAATCAAAAGAAATATTTCAAGACAAAGGCCACGCTTCCTGTTGATTTTAGAATTAAACAACTTAAAAAGCTAAAAGCAGGAATTCTTAAATATGAAACCGAAATTCTAAATGCAATTGAAGCAGATCTTGGAAAAGATCATTTAGGAGGATATTTAACAGAAGTGGGCTTCGTATTAAATGATATTGAAGATGCGCTAAGAAATATTCGATCTTGGGCAAAGCCTAAGCGTAAATCTACTCCTTTGTTTCACCAAAAAGCATCTTCCTATGTTCATTCTGATCCTTATGGAATGACTTTGATTATTGCTCCTTGGAATTATCCTTTTCAATTATTATTTGCGCCCTTAGTTGGAGCTATAGCAGGTGGAAATACTACGGTATTAAAACCATCTGAAGTTTCCATAGAATCTACTAAGGTAGCGGTTAAAATGGTAAAAGAAATTTTTGATGAAGAATATGTTGCTATTGTAGATGGTGGCATACCTGAGTCTCAAGCCTTATTAGCCGAAAAATTTGATTATATCTTTTATACGGGAAGTACCCATGTAGGGCGTATTGTTTATCAAGCTGCTGCAAAACATTTAACTCCAGTTACCTTAGAACTAGGAGGGAAGAGCCCGTGTATTATTGACGAAAATACACATATTGAATATACGGCAAAAAGACTGCTTTGGGGAAAATTAATTAATGCTGGTCAGACCTGTATTGCTCCAGATTATATTTTTGTTCACCAGAATATTAAGGATAAAATGATTGCTGAATTTAAAAAGCAAATCAAAGCCTTTTTTGGTGATGATCCAAAAGGAAATTCTGAATATTGTAAAATAATAAATACGCGTCATTTCAATCGCGTCAAAAAATTAATGAATAGTGGAGATATCATTTATGGAGGAGAAACAGATGAAACGGCTTCTTATATTGGACCTACAATAATTGACAATGTCTCTCCCGAAGATCCAATTATGCAAGAAGAAATATTTGGTCCTCTAATCCCTATTGTTCCATATAACACAATGGATGAAGTGGTTGATTTTATTAACGATCGACCAAAGCCTTTAGCATTATACGTATTCTCTAATAATCAAAAAAATATAAATAAGATTTTAAAAGAAACGAGTTCTGGAGGTGTTTGTGTTAATGATACGCTCATGCATATTGCCAATCCGCATTTGCCATTTGGAGGTGTAGGAGAGAGTGGAATGGGCGCTTATCATGGACATGCTTCTTTTACTACATTTACCCATCAAAAAAGTGTATTGCATAAGTCGTTTTTATTTGATATGCCTATTCGTTATAATCCATATTCAGCGAAAACAGGTAATTTACTTAAAACATTATTGAAAAGATTTAATAAATAAAGACTAAATCCTTTCGAAATTAAATTCTGTTAGAATGTCTTTTGTGTTGAGAATCAATAAGTAATAGAT
>JAHDCJ010000023.1:0-37827 GCA_020629935.1 Saprospiraceae bacterium
GGCGCAAGTCTTGATTTTTTTGCTTCGTTTTTCATCAAGGAAAAATGAAGAAACTTAAAACTTAAATCTTATAACAAAAGCCCTATCTCTCCAAATTCAAAAGATAAAATTTCCCCTGAAAACGCACATTCGCCTTGCCATCAAGAATATGTATCACTTTGTCTAAAACGGGAGGAACAATCTCTTGACCTATATCATTAGTGATGCCAAACTTTTTGTCTTTTTCTGTAAGGTAATACCCATTGAAAATATGGGAAGGATGATTAATGAAAAAAGGGCCATTGAATGTTTGGCTACTCGTTTCATATCTCATAAACCCATGTATGACATCAATGACTGATAAACCTTTGCTGTGGTGCAGCATCTTTCGAGTAAAAGGAGGAGCAGTTATTATCTCCCCTTCATCGTTTAGAAATTCTCTCGTTTTAGGATCAATAGAAATGGATTGATTTTTCAAAATAAAATCTTTAGGAAAGAGATCATTCGTTGTTTTTCGATAACGTGGAATCGCTTTAAGATATGCGCTTTCATCAAAATCACCAAGATAGGTTTCTCCTTGTTTATTAATAAGCATTTCGGGTTGATTGCCATGTGGTCTTACTTTGGCTACTCCGTTGATGAATGGCCCAACACTATCGAATGATTTTGAAAATAATAGTTTTCCTGATTGATCAATATATTGAAATCCAGATTTAAATCCACCAGGTTTGGGAACAGGGCGCATCACTAATTCTTCGTCGGGCGAATTAGGAATGACGGGGTTGGATTTTGTGAGTGACTCTAAATAAATAGAGATTATTCCGTCTGTATAAAAGGTAACACTACGTAGTTTTAAAGAAGGCGGAATAAGGCTTTTCCCATTGAGGTCAAATAGCTGTAATTGTTCGTTTCCTTTAACATAAATTAATCCTTGTTCAGTAATGTGTATTTTGTATTTTCCATAAGGAATAATTTCTTTACCCTGAAGATCAATGACAGCTTCTTGGTTTTCTTTTCTAACGCGCATTATTTTTTGTGACGTTTTCCAAGTAGAGATATATTTATATTGTGGCGTGATTTTGTAGTTGAGATTTTTATCTACAAAACCAAAAAGATATTGTTTTCTTCTAGGAAGTATTTGTCCATAGGCTTGGTCTGCATAGTTCTTATAAAAATCATCTGGTGCCCATAACTGTCCATCTTTCAAAAAGACTTGCCCTTGAGAGCCTCCAATGTAAATGACTTTTTTAAGTTCATACGCATCAATTAATTCATTATATCCTCCATATTCATACGATTCCACAAGATCAAAATTTTTATCATAAACACCTATGGTATGACTGTCATCTTGTAAAGGTTGTTGTTTAAAATAAATTTGATCACCATACACTTGAGGAATATAGCAGAAATAATCTTTACTCAAAAGTTTCCCCTTTTGATCAATAATTTGAAACCCCAAATCTTTATGATTGTTGATCGAATAAATGCCTTCTTTGATATGCTTAAGTTCAAAACCAAATGTTTTCCAAAGTACTTCGCCTTTAAGATTCATTAATCCTACTTCATCTCCTACTCGAAAAGCAACGTTGTTTTGATAAACATCTTGCGGAGAAACAAATATGTCTTCTTCAGAAAAGTCGAGTAATACTTCTCCTTTGAAATTCATAACGCCTCGTTTTTTATTCTTTTTGTACGTAAAAATAAAAGGATCAGAAGCCACCCAACGACTAACTAAAGCAAAATCTGGAACTTGACAAACTTGATTTCCCTTACGATCAAAAATGATAATCTGATCTTCAAAAGTCTTGGCTATGATATAAGGGATATGGATCGCGGTGGTAATTTCTTTATAATCACAAGGAATCACAAATTCGAATGCTTCGTTAATGAAACCTTTGCGGTTTTCGTTTTTTCTTACCCCATTTACAAAACCCTTGAATGTGTATGTTACCATTCCATTTTTATTGACAAACATATTTTCATAATCTTCGCCTTCATAGGTTTTGACTAAAGTAAGCGAGGCATCATAAAATTTCATAGCTTGATCATCTACAAAATAGCCCGACTTTTGAAAAGGTTTGGCATTCTTTACTTCCTTGTCATGCAGAATGAGCTGCTCAAAAGGAAGATCTTGTGCTTGAAGAATAGAAAAACAAAAGATTAATAAAAATAAAAATTTATGCATGATTTATATTTTACAATTTTGATGTCTAAAGATAAGGTTTATAGTATATAATCTTTATTTCTTAAAAAAGCAATTCGTAATCAATAGTTAATAACTCTAAATAGATTAGAGCGATTTTTTGAGTTCTAATTGAAAAAATAAAATACTTATGGCTAGAAAGGCATATAGGGTAGGTAAATAACTTTCTATGCCATTGGGAATATAAAAATCAGAATGACTAAACAAAGGAAGAATAAAAAAGCCCCCCATAATTAAGAGCAATAGTATAGAAATCCTTGTTCCCCAAAGACTCCATTTTTTATATTTTTGGATTAACTTGGCATGATCTTTTTCCTTGCCTACTTGAAGCATAATTTGATCTTCTAAATCAGAAGAATAATTGACTTCGGAATCTATCCCTTCAAATATATTTTTTATTAAGTCGTCTTGATTTTTCATAAGGTATATTATTCTTTGGTATAAAAAGGAATGAAATTTTTTCTTGCTCTATGTAATAACACTTTCACATTGGAAAGACTAAATCCCGTAATTTCTACAATTTCATTTAATGCCAATTCATGAAGATAATGTAATTTTAATACTAAGGCTTCTTTGGGTTTCATCAGCGTCAGTGCCTTGTTTATTTTTTCTTTTTTTTCAGAAAAAGCAATTTGATCTATGGCTAAATTAGTTGTCGTTGAATCAGGGATTTGGGCTAAACTATGTTCAAAAATTTTAGCCTTCTTTTTATTCTTGTTCAAAAATTTTAAAGATTCATTGACTACAATCTTATAGAACCAACTACTCCACTTGGCTTCTCTTTTAAAACTTCGTAAACTTCGAAAGGCTTGGATAAAAGCATTTTGAACTACGTCTTCGGTATGATGCTTATCTTTTAAAATCGATAGGGCAATAGAATAGGCCATCTGTTGATATTCTTTAATGAAATATCGAAAAGCCTCCTTGTCTCCTCCAAGGACTTTGTCTAGGTAAAATATGTCGAGTTGATCGTTCACTTATTTTTTTCGACTATCCAAAAAGGAAATTAAAATGAGTGATAATCCGCCTGATAATAATAAAGAACCAGGAATGGTTACATGATCTGGTAAAGCTAAGGCTTGTGCTAAAACATAGGATATAAATAAACCCAAAGCTAAAGAAGAAAGAAAAATTCCAAAGTGTAATGTAGATCGTTGGAAAGCTTTTGGATCGTGTTCATCCATGCCATGCTCTATACGAGTCATTCGTTCAATATGACGACTTCTAATGAGATAAAACATGGTGAATCCGCTAACTAGAATTAAGGCCAGTAATACAATAGACGCTTGATGCATAATTAATGATTTATGTTTGTTTCCTTGGTTAGATACAAGGAAAGAGAATAAGGTTACAATATACCAAAGTATTTTTTGTGAATTTTTTATTAATGCTTATTTGCCCAATGTTTATAAGGGATCTAGAGGAAAAATGGTTTGACTTTTTATTTTTTTTCGAAAAAATGTAACCTTTTGTTTTATGCGCATATCTAACCTATAAATTTGTTAAACTTCAAATCAATACTTATGAAAAATACAATCTATATTTTAGGATTTTGGGCGCTAATTATTTTAATGATCGCTTGTCAATCAGAAGAAGAAACCCTGAATTATCTTGATGGCTATAAAGGAAAGGTAGAAAGCAATAATCCCGCTCATCTTTCAAAGGCAGGAAAGATCTTATTTCAAAATGAATATGTCTATGCTGAAGATTACGAATATGAAAATTATATTGATGCAATGGATTTATCCATTAGTGGAGAATCAACCACCGATTTATATTTTCGCGCTTTTCAAGAAAAGAGTCTGACGAATTATTTAGAAGACTTAGCTCCTGAAATGGGAGTTGACGAATTACTACAAAATGGGAATTATCAATTTTCATTTTATGTAGATGACCAATTAATTTATACGGAAGATTTAAATGCAGGAGCGGGCGTTCCTTTTGATAAAAATAGTGGATTGGTATTATGCAAACCATTACTTACCGTTGAAGGAAGAGACTCTTGGGGCTGCTTTTTATGGAAGCGATTTATGTTGAGAAATGGAGGTAAAAAAGCCTTGACCTCTGGTAAGCATGAGTTAAAGATAGAGCTACGTGCATATCTAAATGATACAAAGAAAAAAGTAAGTGAAATTATTGCAGCGGGAAGTATTCAATTACATATGAAAGAAAACCTAAAGCCAATTGATCCTGCTTTAGTTCAGATGCAAAATCTAGTGACACATCCTGATTTTGAGGTTAAAGAAGATGAAGTGGACCCTTTGCAAATTGTAAAGTTAAATCAAAAAATTGTTCAAGGGCAGTATAAAGACGTAACAAGTATTATCGCTTTAAAAGAAGGCGCCATTGTCTTAGAAGAATACTTCAATGATAAGCATAGAGGAACTGTGCATGATACCCGATCCGTGGGGAAATCCATTACTAGCATGTTGGTGGGCATGGCAATTGAAGAGGGTTATCTAAAAGGAGCGAATCAATCTATAAGTGATTTTTATTCATTAAAAAAATATCCAAATTTTTCTCAAGAGAAATCCCAAATAAGCCTTCATGATTTGTTGACGATGACAAGTGCATTTGATGCTTCTGATGAAGATTCGAATGCTAAAGGCTCCGAAGATCAAATTCAGAATTCTGAAAATTGGATGGATTATACATTAGGATTAGCCACAAAAAGTAAAACGAAAAAGTCTTGGAATTACTTTACTGGAGGAACCATGCTATTGGGAGAGATCATCAATCAATCGACGCCAAAAGGTTTAGTCGCTTTTGCAGAAGAAAAATTATTAAAGCCTTTAGCGATTAAAGATGCGAAATGGTTTTACACTCCACAAGGACTTCCTTATGGAGGAGGAGGTTTTCAAATGTCGAGTTTAGATCTTGCTAAAATTGGACAAGTCTACCAAAATGGAGGACTTTGGAAAGGGCATCGTTTACTTCCTAGCTCTTGGATTGAAAAAACGTGGACCAAACATATTGATCTGCCCGAAGATCGAAAAGGAAGTTATGGCTATTTATGGTATTTAATGGAGGTAGAATATCAAGGCAAAATGGAAGAAGTCGCCTATGCGGCAGGTAATGGTGGAAATCTTATTGCCGTCTTTAAAAACCAACCATTGGTCATCGTCATTACGGCCACCGCATATAACACGATGGAAGGAAGTGTACAAGGCTTTGAGATTTTAGAAGAGGTGTTGCAAGCAATGAAATAATTGGCACAATAAGCAAAATGAATTGGCTTGAAAAGCGAGCAGAGATCACTTGATATAGAATCGAATAAAGGTTAGATAATTTGTTTTACCATTTATTTTATGAATGATAAAAAATAAAACCCCAAAAATTCAGAATTTTACCAATTACAAAGTCTTTGCATATGAACAAATTCATTAAATAATAGGGTATAAAACGCTGAATTTTAAGATTTAGGTGAATTTTTAATGGGAAATATTGATATTGACCTTAATTTTTGAGATATTGCAAATGAATTGGGCCAAACTAAGAAAAATAGGGAGGTCTGTAAAATTAATTTATATAAATGAGTGACGTTTCCGACAAATTAATGCTCGTTCGAGAAAAAGTTCAACAGTTGATTGAAGAAAATCAACGATTGAAACGCGAACAGGTTAATTTATTGGAGCTAAACAAACAATTACACACTAGACTGATTAAGCAGGAAGATGCTCAACTTAGTTTAGATACAGAAATGCAGGTTGCCCAGAATAGCAGTGCACAAAACACACTGTTTGAGGGAAGTAATAAACAAATAATAAGGCAAATTGATAAGTACACGAAGCAAATTGATGCGTGTATTGATTGGTTGCAAAACGCTTAAGCTTTAATGGATTCAAAAGAGTCAGAAAATATAACCGTATTAATCGCAGGTAGACCTTATCCGCTTAAAATAAAGCTGAGCGATGAGCCAGTAATCCGGAAAATTGTGAAACGTATTAACGAAAAAATTAACAATTTTCAACTTACATATACGCAAAAAGATAAACAAGATTGTCTAGCGATGGCCTTGCTTACTTACGCCGTAGATTTGCATAAGGCAGGTCAGAAAAAAGAAGAAACCCAAATCGTAAACGAATTGGATGAACTCGATAAGTTGCTTACCAATGCGCTAAAAATTTAAATGTTTATACCTCAACTTCTATCATAGAAGTTACATTTCTACATTGTTGTTTTTCTCGTCGCTATAAACCTTAATGTGTTATGGAATATGCAATTGCAGCCGTACTTGCAGTAGTAGGGCTAGTTGTTGGCTTTTTTGGTGGTGCTACCAAAACCAAAGCCAACCTTAGAAATTATGATGAAGAAGGAGATAAGATTTTAGTAGAAGCGAAGCGAGGGGGAGACCGAATTTTGAAAGACAGTGAAGCGCAAGCACAACGAATCAAAAAAGAAGCAGAACTCGCGCAAGAACGAATCAAACAAAGTAAAATTTTAGAAGTCAAAGAGCGGATGTTGAAGCAACGTGAAAAATTTGACAAAGAAACCAACAAACGACGACAAGAATTAAAAGAAGAAGAACTAAAGGCGAAAGAGCGTGAATCTAATGTTAAACAAAAAGAAAATGCCTTAAACCAGAAAAAACAAAGCCTTCAACAAAAAATTGATAATTTTTCTAATAAAGAGAAAGAACATCAAAACAAGATGGAAGAAATTGAAGCCATCCGTGAAAATTTGACCTCTCAATTAGAAATTGTTTCGAAGAAAAAAGAAAACCTAGAAAAAGCAAGCCAAGAACATATTGCCGCTCTAGAAAAAGTAGCTAAACTTTCTGCAAGCGAAGCGAAAGAAGAATTGATGAAAGCAGTGAAAGATCAAGCCGAAACTCAGGCTATGGCTTTCGTGAAAGAACGCATCGATCAAGCTAAAACTACCGCTGGTAGAGAAGCAAAGAAAATCATCATCCAATCCATCCAACGGATGGCCGCTGAGCAAACCATTGAAAATACCGTTTCTGTTTTTCCATTAACCTCTGATGATCTTAAAGGTCAAATCATTGGTCGAGAAGGTCGAAATATTCGAGCCTTAGAATCAGCTACAGGATCAGAAATCGTAGTTGATGATACGCCAGAAGCCATCATCATTTCTAGCTTTGATCCAATCCGCCGAGAAATTTGTAGACTCTCTTTACAACGTCTAGTGGCTGATGGAAGAATCCACCCCGCACGAATTGAAGAAGTGGTGGCAAAGACAAGAAAAGAATTGGAAGAACAAATCATGGAAATCGGAGAACGTACCGTGATTGATCTAGATATTCATGGTTTAAAACAACCGCTAGTTCGAATGGTCGGACGAATGCGTTTCCGTTCTTCTTATGGACAAAATTTATTGAAACACTCCATAGAAACAGCGAACCTTTGTGCCTTAATGTCGGCCGAATTGAAATTGCCGAAGAAAATGGCTAAACTGGCAAAACGAGCTGGACTATTACACGATATTGGAAAAGTAGCTGAAGAGGAAACAGAACTTTCTCACGCCATCTTAGGAATGAAACTTTGTGAAAAACACGGAGAATCAAAAGCCCTTTGTAATGCAGTAGGCGCACACCACGATGAAATTGATATGCAATATATCATCTCTCCTATTGTGCAAGCTTGTGATGCAATCTCTGGAGCAAGACCGGGTGCACGACGAGAAATCTTAGAAGGTTATTTACAACGTATCCAAGAACTCGAAGATATCGCCCTTTCATATGACGGCGTACAGAAAGTATATGCCATGCAAGCGGGAAGAGAACTTCGTGTAATTGTAGAAAGTGAAAAAGTTTCGGATGAAAGAGCAGATGATCTTTCTTTCCAAATTTCACAAAAAATTCAAGAAGAAATGCAATATCCTGGACAAATCAAAGTGACAGTGATTCGGGAAAAACGTGCGATTTCTTTTGCTAGATAATTTTATTAAAAAACTAACGTGTCAGTAATGACCTCAATTTACGATTATCATATAAAAAGTATTGACGGCAAGGAAATGAATTTTGCAGATCATAAAGGCAAAAAAATCCTTATTGTAAATGTAGCCTCCGAATGTGGCTTCACTCCGCAATATGCCCAACTGCAAGATTTATATTCTGAATTTCAAGATCAATTAACCATCATCGCTTGTCCTTGCAATGACTTTGGAGGACAAGAACCAGGTGATCCAAATACCATTCAATCTTTTTGTGCCATAAATTATGGTGTACGTTTTCCATTGACTGAGAAAGTGCGGATTTTAGGAGAAGATCCACATCCTTTGTATCAATGGCTTACACAAAAAACAAAGAATGGAAAATTAGATGCAGAAGTAACTTGGAATTTTTGCAAATTTCTTATTGATGAAGAAGGCCAAATGATCGCGGCTTTTCCTTCTTCAGTAGATCCTTGCAGTGATGAACTAATGGATTTAATACAATCTAAATAATCGAAAAAGGAGTTGTTACTGATCAAATGATAACGATACCATGAAATTTGATCAGGTACTCGGACAGGAAACCATCAAGGCGCAGCTACTAGAAACCGTACGCAATCAACGCCTTCCTCATGCACAGCTTTTTCTAGGGCCTAAAGGTTCTGGAAAATTGGCTTTGGCATTTGCCTTTGCTACGTATCTTCTTTGTGAAAACAAAGGAACAAACGATGCTTGTGGACAATGTCCTGCTTGTATCAAAGCGGATAAACTCATCCATCCAGATTTGCATTTTTCTTATCCTACGGTGGGTTCAAAAGCGATTAGTACGCATTATATTGAACCTTGGCGTAAAGCCTTTTCAGAAAACCCTTATTTGAATGCCAACCAATGGCTCGATCAAATTGAAGCGGCTAATAAACAAGGGAATATTACGAAGGAAGAATGTATGGATATCATTCGAAAGTTGAGTTTTAAAACCTTTGAAGGCACGCATAAAATTTTGATTCTTTGGTTACCCGAATACTTAACCAAAGAAGGTAATCGTTTATTGAAATTAATAGAGGAGCCGCCAGAAGATACAGTCTTTATTTTGGTCGCAGAAGATCAAGAGAAAATTCTAAACACGATATTATCTCGTTGTCAAATTGTCAAAATTAATCAACTGAGTGATGAGGATATTATGTTGGGACTGCAAACACGCTTCGATGAAGTAAGCCGCGAACAAGCCGAACAAATTGCCTATTTATCAAACGGTGATTTTAATGAAGCGCAAATCTTATTGCAAGATGCTGTAAACGATCACGCCACTCGATTTTTACAATGGTTTCGGATCGCCTTTAAAGGAGAAGCTTCGGCTATGGTAGATTGGGTAGACGGTGCAGCTAAGATTGGTAGAGAAAAGCAAAAACAATTTTTGACTTATGCCCTACACTTTTTAAGAGAGATTCTCTTTTTAAAGACTACAGGTTCTCCAAAGGCGCGTTTGCGACCACAAGAGTTAGCTACGGCGCAAAAGATGAAGCAAGTCATTAATCTAGATCAATTGGATCAAATGATGAGTTTGTTTAATGACTGTCATTATGCGGTAGAACGGAATGGAAATCCAAAGGTGATTTTCCTTCATGCTTCGATCAAAGTGTTTAGAATATTTAAGCCTTTAGTTCGGGTATAATTTTTTTGAAAAACACCCGCTTGTCGGGACAAAATATATAATTATGGGATGTAATAGTTGCTCCTCTAAAGATGGAAAGCCAGGTGGTTGCAAAAGCAACGGAACCTGCGGTACAGGAGGCTGTAATCGGATGAATACCTTTAATTGGTTATCGGATTTAGAATTTCCAGAATACGACGATTTTAATTTAGTAGAGATCAGTTTTAAGAATGGATCGAGAAAAGGATTTTATGTCAATGAATCCTTTACCCGAAGCATGACGGGAGATATGGTAGTGGTAGAATCTGGTCCAGGATATGATATCGGACAAATTACCTTGTCTGGTGAGCTGGTGCGCATGCAAATGAAGAAGAAGAATGCGAAAGCTAATGCGGTATATCCAAAAGTTTTGCGTAAAGCAAATGACCGAGATATGGAACGTTTTGAAGAAGCTAAAGAAAAGGAACAAAAGACGATGGTCAGAGCAAGAGCCATCGCACGAAGTTTAAAGGTAGATATGAAGATTGGCGATGTCGAGTTTCAAGGAGATAAACGTAAGGCCACGTTCTTTTATACGGCAGATGGACGAATTGATTTTCGAGAATTGATCAAGCATTTTGCTAAAGAATTTCGAGTAAAAATAGAAATGCGACAGATTGGCGCCCGACAAGAATCTGCCCGTTTAGGAGGGATTGGATCTTGTGGTCGAGAACTATGTTGTTCGACTTGGTTGACTAATTTTAAATCGGTTTCTACTTCTGCGGCACGATATCAAAACCTAGCGATAAATCAGGCGAAACTTTCTGGCCAATGCGGTCGATTAAAATGTTGTTTGAATTATGAGTTAGATACTTATATGGATGCACTTAAAGACTTTCCAAAACGCGCAGATACGCTACGAACAGAATCAGGAGAAGCGCGTTTGATTAAGACTGATATTTTTAGAGGTATTATGTATTACTCTTTTAGAGATAGCAACATGTCGCGTACTTATGCATTAGACAAAGATCGAGTAAAAGAGATTCTCGCCATGAATAAAAAAGGCGAACGTCCAGTAGAATTAAGAGATTCGATTATGTTGAATTCTAATGAACCAGAAGAGCAAAAATTTGGCAATGATGTGCATGGGGTAATTGAACTTCCACCAGAAGAGCGCAAGCGAAAGAAGCGAAGAAACAATAAAAGAAAATCGCGTTCTGGAGGTCAAAAAAATAAGTCAAGTAATCAACCAAAAGGCGGGGAGACAAAAGATTCAAATGCTAAGCCGAATGTAAAAGGAGGACAAGGTAAAAAACAAAGTCCTAAGAATAAAGAATGGAATCAGAATAAACCTAAAGGGCAAAAAACAAAAGATAGAAAACCCAGCGACCCAAAGTCTACTACTCCCAAGAACATTCAAGGCGAGAAGAAAGAAAATCAGAGCGGTCAAAAAAATAGGAGTCGCAATAATAATCGTAACCGTAACCGCAATCGTAACCGTAATCGGAATAATAATCCGAATAAGGACAAAGGAGGAGATAAACAGGAATAATAGATTGTTTATTGCCCAAAAAGCAAATGGAATTAAAGTTAAGCGTTATTTCCTTTTGACTTGATTGTGCGTCTATTCCTCTTCTGAAATTTGGGGTTCATCTACCTCGTATTTTTCGTTATAGGCAATGAGTACGTCCTCTTTTAATTGACCATCTTCATTGTAGTCCTCTTCGTCTTCAATGATTTCTTTGGCTTCGGTTGCTGTCATCCGAATAAGATAATAGCGATCTTCCGTTTCGAAAGGTAAGGCACTAATCAATTTGCCCGTAGTAGATTTGAAAGTAATGAGTTTCCTTTCAAAACCATGCGGATAGAATAACTTGATTTGTTCTAAGATGCTTTCAGGAAGGTTTTCGTAATTTTTAATGACTCTTGGTTTTTGCATTATTCTTCTTCTTCAAGGTATTTATAAATAGAATACTTTGGCTTGCGTTTATGAGTTGCCATTTTCTTCTTTTTCTGAGTTTTGTGTTTTTCTTGTTCCGTTTCTTGGATTTTTATTTGCTTGTCTAATTCTTTTTTCTTTTTCTTCATTTTATTAAAATTTACCAACCTAGTAAATAGGCAAAAATTAAAGGAGCAACAATCGTGGCATCAGATTCTATTACGAATTTTGGGGTGTCTATATTTAATTTTCCCCAAGTAATTTTTTCGTTTGGAGTAGCTCCAGAATAGGACCCATAACTTGTAGTAGAATCACTGATTTGACAAAAGTAAGACCACATCGGAATATTGTCTAATTCTAAATCTTGGTGCAACATCGGGACTACACAGATAGGAAAATCACCAGCGATACCACCACCAATTTGGAAAAAGCCAACGCCTAAAGGATTGGCATTTTTTTGATACCAATCAGATAAAAAGATCATGTATTCAATTCCTGATTTCATGGTCGAAGGCTTAAGCTCTTTTTCAATACAATAAGAAGCAAAGAAATTTCCGCAAGTAGAATCTTCCCAACCAGGTACAATGATTGGAATATTCTTTTTTGCTGCAGCTAACAACCAACTATTTGCAGGATCTATATTATACTTATCTTCAAGTTCTCCGCTAAGTAAAATTTTATAAAAATATTCATGTGGAAAAAATGAAATTCCTTGATCATCTGCGGCTTTCCAAGCGGCAAACAAATGAGATTCAATTTGTCGCATTGCTTCAGCTTCTGGAATACAAGTATCGGTTACCCTATTATAATGATTGTCTAATAAGTCTTGTTCTTCATTGGGAGAAAGATCACGATAATGAGGGACTCGCTTATAACTATTATGTGCCACTAAATTAAAAACATCTTCCTCTAGATTAGCGCCTGTACAAGTGATAATATGTACTTTGTCTTGACGAATCATTTCTGCTAATGATATTCCTAATTCAGCCGTGCTCATTGCACCAGCCATAGTAATCATCATTTTATGTCCAGCTTCTAATTGTGCTTCATAAGCTTGAGCAGCATCGACTAAAGCAGCTGCGTTAAAATGTTTATAGTGCTGTAATATGAAGTTAGAAACAGCACCTTTTTTTGCATTCATTATTTTTTAGTTTTAAATTTATAAGACAACATTTTATAATAAAGTTTAGCGGCTAAGAATTGTGGGGCGCGAAGTCCTTCAATTGGGGCAAGTTCTACCATATCAAAACCGACTACATTTTTGTTTTCAAAAACAGCTTTTAATAATTTAGTTACTATTGGCCAATCTAAACCTCCAGGTTCTGGGGTGCCAGTAGCAGGCATTATAGAGGAATCGAAAGCATCAAGATCAAAAGTGATGTACACATTTTCTGTTGCTTGGGCAAGTATCTTTTCTAGCCAATCGTTGGAATGAAAAATTTCATGTGCAAAGTAAACTTGGTCAAGATTCATATACTTTTTTTCAGAAACGTCCATACTTCGAATTCCAAATTGGATTAAATTGCCATGAAGACTTGCTTGATGAACAGCACAAGCATGGTTGTACGGTGTACCTTCATAAGAGGCTCTTAAGTCGGCATGGGCATCAATTTGTAAAATGGTAAGGTTTTCAAAACACTCATGAAAAGCTTTCATAATACCAATGCTAACCGAATGTTCACCACCAAAGAAAGTGAGGAATTTATGCTCATGGAGTAAGGCTTTGGTGCGTTGATACGTACGCTCAAACATATCTTCTGGAGAAGCAAAAGGTTGAGGTTCATTTAATAAATAAATACCTTTTTTATAAACTTCTGAATCAGTTTCAATATCATAGAGTTCCATGTTTTCTGCGGCATCCAAAAAAGCTTTAAATCCTTGGTCTGCCCCTTTTCCCCAAGTGCTGGTACCGTCATAAGGAATGGATTGCAAATAAATAGCTGCTTGTTCTCGTTGAGAGAATTTCGATTCGATTCCACCAAATGTTTGTTTATTCATTTTGTTGGATTTCTGTTTAATAACCTAAAATAGAAAGCATTTCATCAACGGTCTGTTCATTACGATAAACGGTATCCACAAAGTTGCCCGTTTCGTCTCGATCAATAATGATAAGTTTTGGTGCGGGGATTAAACAATGTTTGATTCCGCCATATCCACTAATTGAATCTTGATATGCTCCTGTGTGGAAAAAACCAATGTAGAGGGGTTCTTTTTCTTCATTAGAATACGCAGGCAAAAATAATTGTTGGTTCATGTCTTCTGAATTATAGTAATCGGAATGATCACAACTAATTCCGCCAATATTTACTTTCGTATATTTTTGATTCCATTTATTTATAGGGAGTAAAATGAATTTTTCAAAAATAGACCAAGCATCAGGAATCGTATTCATCAAACTATTGTCTACCATGTACCAAACTTCATTATCGTTTTGTTGTTTTTGTTCTAAAACAGAAAAGATAATTGCTCCACTTTCTCCAACAGTATATTTCCCAAATTCTGTAAAAATATCTGGTTCTTCTATTTTAGCTTGGTTACAGGCTGTTTTGATATTATTTACAATTTCATTAATCATGTATTCATAATCATAATCAAATCCTAAATTATTACGTATTGGAAACCCTCCACCTAGATTAATGGCCTTGATATCTGGGCAGCGTGTTTTTAATTGGACAAATAAATTCATGGCTTTTTGAAATTCGCCCCAATAGTACATCGTATCCTTTATGCCAGAATCAATAAAAAAGTGAACCATTTTTAGCGTCAAGTTTTTATCTGGTTTGATTTCATTTTCATAAAAATCAAGGATTTCGGAAGGACGAATACCCAACCTAGAGGTATAATATGCCGATTGTGGTTCTTCATCAATCGCCATTCGAAGCCCAATTTTTAATGAAATGTTTGAGCTATGTGCATATGTTCGAATGCGACTAATTTCACTTTTTGAGTCTAAAACTAAAATAGAATTTTTAAAGCCGATTTCATTTAGTCGGATTATTTTTTCGAGATATTCATCGGTTTTATATCCATTGTGTACTATAATTCTTGAGGGGTCTAAATTGCCTTCAGAATGCAGTTTTAATAGTAAGTCAATATCGAAAGCAGAAGAAGTTTCAAGATTGACACCTTCTTTTAAAGCTGCTTTTAATACATGAGAAAAATGAGAACATTTAGTACAGTAACAATATTGATATTGGCCTT
This sequence comes from Saprospiraceae bacterium, assembly GCA_020629935.1. Lineage (GTDB taxonomy): Bacteria > Bacteroidota > Bacteroidia > Chitinophagales > Saprospiraceae > JAHDCJ01. Next base: position 14,845 of record JAHDCJ010000023.1, read on the forward strand.
GGTAATTGTTTTTTTTGATTGCTCTATTAAATAAGTTTCGAGCCTTTCTAATTTGTTGACCAATGCGAGGGAGATATAAAAGTTTAAATGGGGTTTTATATTTTTCGATCAAGTATTTAAGTGAAATACCATGAAAGTTAAGATATCCATCCTTTAAATCAAAACCTTCTTGTGGAAAGTAGTAGCTTTGATCAATTAGATCAAAATAGGTGTTTTTCATCGTCAGTAAAAGTGTATCTTTTTCATAATTTATATTTATCAAATAAAGAACATATTTTTCAAATAAGCAATAGTAAAATTATTTTTTTTTGAAAAAAAGAAATGTTTTTTTTCTTTATTGAATGAATCCTAAATGTAAAATTCGTCCTCCCGATTGATTAACTGGACTTATGCTTTTGCCAATAACAATTCCTTCTCTTGGAGGATAATATTCTGCTACTTTTTGTCCAAAAATATCTCGTAAAGTCGCAATGCAGTCTTCAGGTTTTACTCGATCCAACAAATTGGCATGAACCGTAAGTAGTCCGCCCTTATCGGTATATAACCACATGGAGTTTTTACATAAAACAGTTTCTCGTTCATTTATTTCTTTTTCATCATCAATCATATTTAGATGACAAAGTACGTTATGTATGCCTTCAATTCCACTACGAATCAATCGCTTTTGAAAGGTGTTGGGATTTCCCACCTCCAAGGTGATCGCAGGAATGTTTAATTCAGCAGCAGCTCCTCTTAGGGTGCCGTCGGAAGGAGGATTGTGTACAATGATTTCAGCGTTTTGTAATAGAGCTAATTCTTTGGTCACGGGTTGACTCATATCCGCGCGTATATAATAGGAATTGATTCTTCCAAAACTAGCGGTATGCAAATCAAGAAGGAAATCAAAACGATTGACTAATCGGTCAATAAATCGAAAAGCATACATCTGACTTACATTTCCATCCGCTTTTCCGGGCATAATATGATTAAGATCAACGCCATCATTGAATCGACGTTTTTTCCTCATAAATGCGGGAACATTTACAACGGGAACGCCTACAATGGTACCGCGTAATTCATTTACATCAATTTCATTAAATAAACGTTGAATTACAGAAATACCGTTAAGCTCATTCCCATGAACAGCAGCAGTAAGTCCAAGAGTAGGGCCATCTTTGACTCCTCTCGCTACAATTAAAGGTATAGCCACAGGGTTTGCAAATCCGTCAGATATTATTTCTAACCAGTAATATTTTAAAGTAGCTGGAGGAGTGTCTTGGATATTGAATGTAGAAATTTGTTGAATTTTATTATTTAAGTCAAAGGCTTGCATAGTTGAAAATTTGATCAAGGGTCATTTGAATAATAGGTAAACCTGTTTGTTTTTCGGCTTGTGGAAAACCACCAATACTTAATGTGTTGATTTCGGAAAGAATACGCTCTCCCTGATCATCGACTAAAGTATCTACACCATAAATTAAAATGCCATGTTGAGTTAAAAGAGGATTAATTTTTTTTACTATTTCTTGTTCTCGATGCGTAGGTTTTGAAGGAATTGAAGTGCCACCTTGAGCTACATTACAAAGCCAAGAATCTTTGGCTGGTAGACGAAGCGAAGCGGCTAGTATTTTTCCATTTACAACAATTAATCGTTTATCTCCTTCATGTACGTTTTTTAAATATTTCATAGCTAAAAAACCTTCCGTATTCAGCTCTTCTTCTATGGTTTTTAAAAAAGGCAGTGTTTCCCAATCTTGTTGTCCATCATTTAACACCGCGCCAGTAATTTTTAGTAAACCTTTTCCTCCATAAGCTTTTAGTGGTTTTAATACCAAATCGTGCACTTTTGAAAATTGGATCACTTCCTCTATTGATCGACATAATTTGATGGGAGGACATAAGTCAGGGAAATGAAGTAAAAAGGATTTACTACTACAAGTAATAATTCCTAAAGGATCATTAATAATGACTTTGTCCTGGGCAATTTCACGAAGAGTGATTAAAAAATGATCGCTAATTGGTCTAGGAAGGCGTAGTAAAATAATATCATAATCTAAAAGGTCAACCCATCTTGTTTTTAAATTAAACTGTAAACCTTTTTTGTCGAAATTAAACGATTGATCTACTGATTTTACGCTTAATTGTGTAGTGGATACATCATCAAAGAAAAGTGCATTATTTATATTTCCACGACTAGCTACATCCAACTGACTGCACTGTGGATGATCTGCCATTTGGCGTAAAATAGCATACAAAGAATTTTCTTTTGAATGGTTCGTATGGTCGGTGAGTGCAATTGTTTTAAACTTTTTCATCGCATAATTTCGTCTAATAAGGTAAGGTCATTATTTAGTGATTTAAAAAGCTTATGCCGGAATTTCCCTTTAGAATTATAAAGCGTTTTACACATTTTGTCAATGGCAATCGTAGATAACACGGTTTGAATATAAGCTTCAATAAGGTCATCCAATCCTAATCCTAATTTGTTGAAATCTCTTCGGTCCATCAACATTAATCGATTGGTGTCAGAGCCCCATTGATTTTCACCCAATTTAATCGACAAATTAGTACCCAACATATCCCAAGAATTGCTGCCTTTTTCTAAATAACTACTTAATGGCTTAGCCGCTCTACGGGAATAAATGCATAAAGGCTTAATGCCGTCTTTTGTACTACTCACCATCATACGAATATCCGCAACATAAGTAGAACCATTGCTCGTAGGAATCGTCCCTACATGATAGTATTTCCCATCTTTGCTTCGTGAACTCCAATTAAAATTGCCGATTAGACTTTGAACAATAAATCGATCGTAAGCAATTTCTTCTGCCATAAATTGATCCAATTCTTGAGGACTAGTGATGGTGTAAACTCCTTGTCCTGCATTAGAATAAGGTATTTTTACTACCGCATGACCTCCTAGTTTTTGTATCCAAAGTGGAATTTCGTTTTTACTAATATCCCAAATGGTTTCGGGCATATTAATTTGTAAACCATCGTTTTCAAGTTCGGTATTATAAATGTCGTAAGCTTTAGCTGCGACCATTTTATTCCGACCACCAGCCAAACAAGCAACTGTTGGATTTAAGATTTTTGTCTTAGATTGTAAAGGCAGTCGATTCCAAGGTTTTTGAGTAACATATCGAAACAAAGCACGCATCGGTTGCCATTGTTTTTCTACTTGGATATAAATAATCCCATCCTCAATTTTAACATGGTGGTTCTCTTTTAAATCATAGTACGGAATAAGGTAAACGTCTTCATTAAAAACGTCTGCAATGACAGCGGCATAACCAGATGTTTCCATATAGTTTTTGTCATAAATTACACCTAAAGCACCATCTAATTTGGATACGCCCCGTTTTGATTTTACTAGATCTTTAAAGGTGCGTTCAATTAATAATCTATAAGAGCCATCCTCTTTATTATCATCAAGGAGAGGCATTGATTTTTGTCCTGATGGACAAGAGTTATTTTCGATGACTACCATCTGTCGATTACCATCCTCTGAAGTAGCATTAAATAAATCGGCTCCACTCCATAAAAAATAGCGACATGAATAAGATAGAATTTCCTCAAGTTTCGTTTTGTTTACCTTTGGGTGTAAATGACAATAACGCGTAATAATTTTTTGCTTGTCAAGATTAAGGAAAAAATTAACCATTGGGTGAATGGTCGCATTTAGCGCTTTAGGGTACCAGTGATCTTCATTATTAAATGAACCAGGTTTCACTAGTTGAATTTGTGTTTTCATTTTGTGTTGATCGTACAAAGTTTTAATTAAATAATGAGCCAAATATAAATGCAAAAAACATAGGATGCTTGTTTTTTGAAATATTTATTTTTAATAAAAAATCCCCCTAAAGCAATCATCAACTTTAGGGGGATTTTATAAAGAGTAATTTTGTGTTTTCTACATCGGAGTACCCAAAACAAGCGTCCAATACGCCTTATGTTTTGCAGCACCCGCTTGACTAAAGTTTTTGCTCATTAAGTTTTTACAATGCGTTGGACTTTTAACCCAAAGACCAACGACCGTACCTATATCATTAGGACCTTTGGCTAAGTTTTCTCCAGCAAATCGGTAATTATAACCTTCGGCTTTGGCTCGTCTACCAACGTCAGATCCTCCGCTTCCAGTATGCGACATTTTATCTTTACCTGACATATACATCGAGTGCTTCATAGCCGCCGAACCTAATTTGCTATTCCATTGTATGGGAGGTGCAGGAGGAAATTTTTCTCCTCCACAACTACACCCTTTGGCTCTTTGTGCATTGATCTTTTGAATCATCGAACTCTTAAATGCAGAAGAAATAGCAGGCATTGAAGCACTACTTGTAGTAGTAGTTGTCGAACGAGTTGGCGGTGGAGTGGTCACTGTTTGACTTTCTTTTGCTCTGGCTTCTTCTAAAGCTTTTTGTTGTGCTCTTTCTTTTGCTCGTGCTTCCGCTCGTTTCTTTTTTCTAGCCGCCGAAGCTGCTTCTTCTTTTTCTTTTTTTGCTTGCTCCTCTGCGGCCTTTTTTTCTTCAGCAAGCTGTTCCTTCGAGACTTCTACCTCCGCAGTTTGATTCGAGTTACAAGCAGTAAGTCCTAGTAAAAATACTAGGCTTAAAAACAACATTTTTTTCATAACTAGTTTTTAGTGGATTCTAATAATTATGGGGTGGAATCCAAGATAATTAATCCCCAATATTTATTTCAATATTATCGGACGATTTTTCAAAAGTTTTAATTAAATCTTTTACTAAATCGTCTAACTTATCCTCTTTATAGTCAAAGTTTTCGCTAAAATCTTTCATGAAATTTTCCAATTTCCCCATGTCTGAATCGGAAACATTGAACTTCATTTTTGAAAGCACCCGGAGCAAATCATTGTCTGAATTTTCGCCCAATTCTTTCAAATTAATGGCAATTTCTTGCGAAACATCATCTTTTTGTTCGCGTAATTCTTTGACCATCCCAATACCATACCGATGCCAATAATATTTGCCTGCACCAATCCAAAATTCTGTTTTCTCTGAAGAGGTAAATTCTTCTTTTAGCCCTTCATAACATTCTTCCACATACATGCGAAATTTTCGATCATAAGCGACCCAATCTTCTTCATTATAACTCAAATCTTCATTAGTTACCGTCTCTAATAATTCACTAAAGCGCGTTTGTAATACTTCTTTATCATTGCTGCATCGTTCTTGACAAGCACTAAAACTTACTAAAGTTAGTAGGGTAATGATTAAAAATAATGATCTCATAGTTTTAAATTTTAAAGTAATTTCTTCAAAAATACAATTTTATACAATATAACTACGAAATTATTCGTAATTGTATTTAAAATCTTTATTTTTATATGAAATTACTTTTTTTTACGATAAACGTAACTTTAAATATTGATTCGTATTCAATTAAATGAATGATCAGTCATCTGTCTATAAATGTAGCAGATCTGTCGATTCATTGAAATAATTATCTTGGTTTTTATAATCTTATGCACATGAATCCAAAATTAAAACGCATTATTCCAGGAATAATTTTCTTGCTTTCTTTAATTTTTTTCATTCTAGGCGTGCTTAACCCAATTATGGGAACAAGCATTATGATGGGAATAAAACGAGAAGACGTCTATATCCTTGGTTCCATGAAATATTTTATTGACAATGGAGATGTTTTTATTGGTGGTTTATTACTCACCTTTACCTTTATTTTTCCTGTATTAAAATATCTATTTATTGCTTCGCAGTTAGCAGGCATTCGAATGAAAGGAGGTAAGGTAGCAGCCATTGTACTTGAATTGATCAATAAATGGGCAATGCTCGATGTGTTTGTAGTGGCGCTCATTATCGTCAATATGAAATTTGATGCGTTATTGGTACATTCTTCACTTAAAATTGGAGCTACCTATTTTGCAATCTCTGTTCTTTTATTGATGATTGCTTCTTTCTTGACGAAGCGATGGTTGGTTAAACCAAGTATAGAATAATGACGAATTAAATAAAAAATCGGATTGGAGTGCTTACTTTTGTAGTAAACATTGATTTTATGCAAAGTATCTTACACTTTTTCTTTGGCTTAACGATTTTTTTATCTTCATGTGATGCAATGGAACAAAATAAAGAATCTCAAGAACCTAATGTAGACACTAGGGAGGAATGGAAAGGCGATCCAAATTATTCATTTAAATATACACTTAGTCAACCTGTAAAAACTTATGTCTTACCTGAAAAATTGACCGAAGTTTCAGGCATTGCTTTTACCGAAAAAAAGGAATTAGCTTGTGTACAAGATGAAAAAGGAAATATTTATATTTTTAATGAACAAACAGAAGAAGTTGAGCGTAAAATAGACTTTGGTAAAAATGGTGATTATGAAGGTATTGCCTACAAAGGAAACACCGCTTTTGTCTTGCGTAATGATGGAAATATCTATGAGGTAAAAAACGTAGATACCGATAAACAAGAAACCATCGTGCATAAAACATCCTTGGGTAAATCTAATGATACCGAAGGACTTTGTTATGATAAACTCAACAATCGATTGCTCATTGCTTGTAAAGGTCATGGAGGAAAAGGAGAACCATTTATAGAAAAAAAATCGGTCTATAGTTTTAATTTAAAAACGATGAAATTGGAGGCCAAGCCTGCTTTTAATATTAGTCTCAATCAATTGAAAAAATTCATCAAACGAAATCAACTGTTAGAACGATACGAAGATTTGAAATCCTTTTTCGATCCTGCAAAAGCACATACTTTATTCCAACCTTCAGAGATTGGAATACATCCAATTACAGGAAATATTTATCTCTTAGCTTCCGTAGGGAAACTTTTAATTATTCTAAATCCGAAAGGAAATATTTTACATTTCGAACGCTTAGATAAAGCGCTTTTAAAACAACCCGAAGGATTAGCTTTTTATGAAAATGGAGATATGCTTATCGCCTCAGAAGGTAAAAAATCTAAAGGAAAAATCCTTAAATTTCAATATCAAGCACAATGATAAAAGAGCATTCTTTCGCTTATCTTTTTATTGTTTTTCTAGGAACTGTTTTACTCTTTCCTGCTTGTCATAGTATTCAACCTTTTTATAGTAAAAATGTACAAAACTGGGAAGCAGAAAAACCCTTAGCTTCAGATAGTTTAGTTTATGAATTATTTCTAATTGGTGATGCAGGAGAACCAAAATTTGAAGAGCAAGAACCAAGCTTAAAATTATTACAAAAGCATCTTGATCGTGCAAATGAACAAAGCGCGGTCGTTTTTTTAGGAGACAATATTTATCCGGCGGGTTTACCTGTTCACCCAAAAGATGAACCCAAAACGGAAGAGCGATTGCTCATGGAAAAGAAGCTCAATGAGTCTTTAAAAATTCTAAAAAACTTTAAAGGGAAACCATTCTTTGTTCCTGGTAATCACGATTGGAATGACAATAAAAAAGGAGGACTTGCACGCATCAAAGCCCAAGCCCAATATATAGAATCGACTTTGGAAAGTACCAAGGTTTTTTATCCTGAAGATGGTTGCTCTGGTCCAAAAATAAAAGTGCTTTCTGATGATCTTGCTCTACTACTTATTGATTCAGAATGGTGGCTTTATGATTGGTCAAAAGAACCCAATATGAATCAAGATTGCGACATCAAAGACCGCGAAGCTTTTTTGATTGCCGTGGAAGATGCCGTACGGGTACATCGCGATAAACACATTGTAGTCGCCATGCATCATCCATTGTATACGCAAGGTCATCATGGAGGATATTTTCCTGCAAAATATTATCTTTTTCCTTTGACAGATTTAAATGAAAAACTATATATCCCTTTACCGGGTTTGGGTTTTCTTTATCCGCTTTATCGCCAATCAGGAGGTTCAAATCAAGATCTTTCTAATCCTAAATATCAAGCATTACGTAAAGGTATTTTGGAAGCAACAGCTTCTACTAAAGGTGTTATTTTTGCAGGTGGGCATGAGCATAGTTTACAGTACATTCCAAAGCATGAACATTTCTTTATTACCAGTGGATCAGGTTGTAAACAAAGTCCATTACGTAGAGGGAAAAATGCGGATTTTGCCCATGAACATGAAGGCTTTGCCCGAATCGCTTTCTACAAAAATCAATCGGTTTGGTTGGAAATGTGGGAGCCGCGAAAAGAAGAAGAAGAAGGTAAATTAATTTTTAGAATACAATTGAAAAAAGAAGGGTCTTTAGCTCCTTATCGCAAACCAGAAAACTTTAATTATTCTCTACCAAAAGAAGATTCTGTGCTAACCAATGTTTCTGATTTTTATAAAGCTGGAACATTAAAAAGAGCCTTTCTCGGAACCCATTATCGTGATGCTTGGACCGCTGAAATTAAAGCACCTGTTTTATTACTTGATGAAACAGAAGGCGGATTAAAACCGATAAAAAAAGGTGGAGGATTACAAACGAAATCCTTGCGATTGAAAAATGAAGAGGGCCATCAATTTGTGCTTCGATCTATCAATAAAGATGTGCGTAGAGTGGTACCCAAATATTTTGATGATACCTTTGCGGAAGACATTATTCAAGACCAAGTAACCAATGCCCATCCCTATGCGGCCTTGGTAGTTCCTAAACTAGCTGAAGCCGCAGGAGTTTATCATACCAACCCGAAAGTGGTTTGGTTGCCAAAGCAAAATGCATTGAAAAATTATGCAGAAGATTTTGGTGATCAGTTGTATCTTTTTGAAGAACGTCCAGGGGGTAAAGTAGATGATATTAAATCTTTTGGAAATCCTAAAGAAGCGATTAGTTATGGCGATCTTATTGAAAAAATAGAAAACAGTAGTGCGGATTATTTTGATCGAAAACAAGTATTGCGTTCACGTATATTTGATATGCTTTTAAACGACTGGGATCGACATGATGACCAATGGCGTTGGGGAGCTACAGAAGGCAAAAAAGGAAAGACAGAATATCAACCCATACCTAGAGATCGAGATCAGGTTTTTCATAATAAAAAGAGTGGATTGCTTCCAAGGATATCTCAAGTTAGTTGGGCTTTAAAAAAGTTTCAATCTTTCGATGAAAAAATAGGAAGTATGAAAGGCATGAATTTTAACGCCCGTTATTTTGATCGTTATTTTTTGACCGAGCCAGAAGAAAAAAAATGGATAGAAGTTGCTGAAAAGATGCAAGCTGATTTGACAGATGAAGTGATTGAAAAAGCCATGCAAGATTGGCCAAAACCTATTTATGATTTACATGGAGAAAAAATTGAAAGGATACTCAAAAAACGTAGAGATCACTTAGTACAATTTGCAAAAGATTATTACCAACTCTTAGCCAAAGAAGTGGATGTGATTGGAACCAATGAAGACGACTTTTTTAAAATCGAACGCCTCAATAATGAATTGGTACGGGTTCGAATTTATCAACGATCTAAAAAAGGAAAACGAAAAGGGAAAGATTTTTATGACCGAGAATTTAAACGAAAAGAAACAGAAGAAATTCGAATTTATGGACTCGATGGAGATGATGAATTTAAACTCGATGGCCTCGTTAAGAAAAGTATTAAAATACGAATTATTGGAGGGGAAGGAAAAGATGAATTAGATGATATTTCTATTGTGCGAGGTCTCACTAAGCAAACTGTTTTTTATGATCATTCTGAAAAAATGAAACTCGAAACAGATGGGGAAACTCGGTTCGTGAAAACCAATAAAAAAACCAATTTAAATACTTACGATCGCTATGCGTTTGAATTTAATCATATAACTCCTCTTTTTGATTTTGGTCATAATATAGATGATGGGTTTTTACTTGGTGGAGGTTTCCGATTTTTTAAACAAGGGTATAAAAAATCGCCTTATAAAGCGATGCATGAGCTCAGCGGGAAATTATCCATTGGTTCTGGAGCATTTAGTTTTCGATACCTTAATGATATGACCGAACTTGTAGGTCCATTTAATTTAAGTAGTGAGTTGTTTGTTTTTGCACCTAATTATATTCGAAACTATTTTGGAAGTGGGAATGAAACCGTCGCATTTAATTCAGGAAGAAATTATTATCGAATGCGAATGAATCAAGGGGTATTAGGACTTTATCTCAAAAAAGTTTTAGGAAAAGATCATTATGTGAGCCTTGGACCAAGATATGAATATACCCAAATATTAAGTACCCCTCCACGATTTGTAAGCGATTTTAACCCTACCTTTTTATCGACTGATTTTGAACATAAACATTATGGTGGAATACAATTTGAGTATGGTGCAAATACCGTAGAAAACAAAATTTACCCCAATCGAGGATTGGATTTAAAATTAAGGGCAAGCCATCATTTGAATCTTCAAGAAATGGAAGATCAATATACAAGTTTAGGAGGCGAATTATCGCTTTATTATACGTTCAATCCAATACAAACAACCATAGCAGGACGCTTTGGTTTTTCTACTAATTTTGGGGAATATGAATTTTTTCAAGAAAATACCTTAGGAGGAAGTACCAATTTGAGAGGAACTCGAAATTATCGGTATTCAGGTAAATCCGCCATGTTTCAAAATACAGAAGTGCGCATCAAATTGGCTAAGTTGAATAATTATTATGTATCTACAAGTTTTGGACTGCTAGGTCATTTTGATGTAGGACGTGTATGGAATTCGGGTGAAGATTCCAATAAATGGCATCGAAGCGCAGGACCTGGAATTTGGATTAGTCCCTTTGATTTGGCCGTTTTTACAATGACTTATTCCTTCTCAGATACCAATCGGTTATTTGCTTTACGAGCTAGTTTTTTATTTTAAATATCTTCGTTCTAAGATTTTTTTAAACAACTTCTTTATATTGCAAAGCATTTAGGTATTAAGACCATAAACCATGATTTTAAAATAACACTTTTGCCAGACCAAATTAGTATACTTCACGAAACGTCGACGTACGTACAAGAATACTTGCAGAATAATCTGCCAGGGAAATATGTATATCACAATATAGATCATACTTTATTGGTGGTGCTTTCTGCTAAAGAAATTGCTGCTGGAAATAATCTCAGTGAAGAAGAGTTGGAAATGCTCTTGATCGCCGCTTGGTTTCATGACTTGGGTTATTGTCAAGGTGCAGAAGGACATGAACAACGAAGTGCCCAGTTAGCTGAAGCTTTTTTATTAGAAAAAAATTATAACCCAGATCATATAGCAATTATTAAAGGTTGTATTCTGGCTACTAAAATGCCACAAACTCCCAAAACCCTAATGGAAGATATTCTATGTGATGCAGATTTATCTTCTTTAGGGAAAGAAAATTATGATGAACTCAATAAACGTCTACGTATTGAATGGGAAATTACAGGAAGATCTAAATTTACGGAAGAAGGATGGTTATTATTAGAAATTGAATTCTTATCTAAGCATCATTACCATAACGAATATGCGCAACGTATTTATGATAAACAATTGGGGCGTAATTTAGGGAAGTTACGTAAGCAGCTCATTGAATTACCAACCAATACTTTTTTGCCGAAAAAAATAAAAGCAGAAGAAGATCAACCCATTAAAAAAACAGTAAAAAAGGGAAATTCTTTTGGACGAGGAGTGGAAACCATGTATCGGATGACTTATCGTACGCATATTAATTTAAGTGCAATAGCCGATAATAAGGCAAACATTATGCTAAGTATTAATGCCATTATTATCTCTATTACCTTGCCTTCCTTAGTTCCCAATTTTGATAATAATCCGAAACTGATCATACCCACATTTATATTGATCACCACCTGTCTCATTTCTATAATTTATGCCACGTTATCTACAAGGCCTAAAATTACGGAAGGCCATGTAACCAAAGAGTCGATCAAAAATAAACGATCCAATTTATTGTTTTTTGGCAATTTCTATAAAATGACCTTGCCCGATTTTGAATTTGGAATCAAAGAAATGATGGAAGATGAAGATTTCCTATATGGTTCTATGACACGCGATTTATATTTTCTAGGAAAAGTATTGGATAAAAAGTATCGCTACCTACGAATTTGCTACGGTGTTTTCATGTATGGCTTGATTCTTTCGGTCACAGCCTTTATCTTAGCTTTTTTAATCGGCTGGGTTTATTATCCTAAATAAATCCACTAACACAAGGCATGACAAAAAATAAAAAAGATCATCAAGATATACAAATTACTAAAGCTTCAGGAGAACGTTCTTCTTTTGTGCCTCAAAAGCTAATAGAATCATTACAAAAGGCAGGCGCTAACGCAGAAACCATTCGATCGATAATGCAAGATATCGAAGGGGAAATTTTTGATGGAATTACTACAAAAAAAATATACCAATTGGCTTTTGGCCGTTTGAAACGTCATGCTACCCATGTGGCTGCTCGCTACAAATTGAAACGAGCAATTATGGAACTTGGCCCAAGTGGATATCCTTTCGAACGATATTTTGCTTATATCTTACAGCATCAAGGATATCAAGTTAAGCATGGACAATTTATCCAAGGACATTGTATTAATCACGAAGTCGATGTAGTGGCCGCCAAAGGAAATCGAGTCCTTTTATGTGAATGTAAATATCATAACCGGTCAGGTGTGAAAAGTGATGTAAAAGTACCCCTCTACATCCATTCTCGTTTTCGAGATATTGTTAAAGAATTGAACAAGAATCCAGAAAACGAAAAACTTAATTTTGAGTGTTGGATTATTACCAATACCTCGTTTACCGAAGATGCCGTGCAGTACGCCGTGTGTAGTGGAATAAATCTCCTTTCATGGGATTTTCCAGGCGATGGAAATCTAAAAAGTTATATCGAAGCTTCGGCTTTATATCCAATAACTTGCTTGACGACCTTAACAAATAAGGAAAAATCAAAACTTTTAGAGCAAAAGATCGTATTATCCAATGAGCTTCAAGAAAACGAAAATGCTTTGTTAAGTATAGGAATTAAGAAGAATAAAATTTCTAAAGTCCTAGAAGAAGTGCATTTTTTGTGTAAAGATTGCAATTAGATGAGGCAAACGATTGAAAATCTAGGGATTTTACTTTTTTATACTTAAAAAAATGTGATATTTGTAAAGTCCTTAAATTATTGAACTTTTTTAAGAAAAACAGCATTGATTTAGTGCAGGGCAACCTGTAAATGTATTATTAATAAAATTTAGAAAATTTGGCAAAAAGACCAAGAAGAGTTCTTCGACGTAAGCAAGAACCACAATTTAGAACCAATGACAACATTCGCATCTCCCAAATTCGATTGGTAGGGGACAATTTAGATGCAGTTAGCGAAGCTGCGGGACGTACTGTTGAACCTGGAATTTACGACACGCCGCAAGTCTTAAAATGGGCCTATGCCGTAGGATTAGATTTAGTAGAAATTTCTCCTAAAGCCAACCCTCCAGTGTGTAGAATTATTGACTATAAGAAGTTTCTTTACGAGAAGAAGAAGAGAGAGAAAGAGATGAAGGCTAAGGCTTCTAAGACCGTAGTAAAAGAAATTCGTTTCGGACCAAACACTGATGATCATGACTTTGACTTTAAAGCACGTCATGCAGAACGGTTTTTGCAAGAAGGAGCAAAAGTAAAAGCTTATGTCCAGTTTCGTGGACGAACTATCGTGTTTAAAGAGCGCGGAGAATTACTTCTTTTAAAATTTATTCAACGATTAGAAGAAGTGGGTGTAGTCGAAGCTTTACCTAAAATGGAAGGTAGACGAATGTTCGTATTTATTACGCCGAAAAAGAAAAAATAATCACTAAAACATAAAAAGCAGGATGATTGAAATCCTGCTTTTATTTTTTTTGTAAAAAAATAGAATTAAAATCTTCAATAGATTTTGATATTAAGGAAACTTATCCTTATATTTGCATTCGCTTTTTGAAAAACAGCAGAAAAATGCCTAAAGTTAAAACACATTCTGGAGTTAAGAAACGATTTAAAGTTACCGGCTCTGGTAAAATCAAAAGAAGCCGTTCGGGTAAGCAACACCTCTTACGGAAAAAGACGAAGAAAGCTAAGCTTCGATTGACTCACGCTGGATTAGTTTCTACAGCAGATGAGCCTAGAATTAAAAAGTTGTTAAACCTCTAAAATTATCGGATCATGCCACGTGCTACGAACTCCGTCGCTTCAAGGAAAAGACGTAAAAAAGTAATAAAAGCAGCCAAAGGATACTTTGGTGCTAGAAGTAATGTTTATACAGTTGCAAAAAATGCAGTTGAAAAAGGATTACAATATGCTTATCGAGATAGAAAGAACAAAAAACGAGAGTTTAGAAGTCTTTGGATCACTCGGATTAATGCTGCAGCTCGAGCAGAAGGAACAACCTATTCACGGTTAATGTGCCAACTTGCTGAAAACAATGTAGCTTTAAACAGAAAAGTACTTGCTGACTTAGCAATGAATCATCCTGATGCATTCAGTGCTATTGTGAAAGCTGTAAAATAAATTCATCGTATACGATGTCAAAAGGGCTATCCATCTAGGGTAGCCCTTTTTGTTTTTATAAAATTTTCTCTTTCCTCTATTATTAATTTTGTGAATTAATTAACTTCGTGCAAAAATTGACCTTATGGAATTTCGTAAAGAAAAAGATAGTATCGGTTATGTTGATGTGCCTGCAAATGTCTATTGGGCAGCGCAAACCCAACGTTCTAGTTTGAACTTTAAAATTGGGGGCCAAATGATGCCCAAAGAAATTATTAAAGCCTACGCCATCTTGAAAAAGGCTGCAGCAAATACCAATGCCGAAGCAGGAGCTATTGACCCTGCCAAAGCTAAACTTATCGGACAAGTTTGTGATGAAATATTGACTGGAGCTTTAGATGATCAATTCCCTTTAGTGGTTTGGCAAACAGGTTCTGGTACACAAACCAATATGAATGTCAATGAAGTCATCGCAAATCGAGGACATGTAATCCAAGGTGGTGGATTGTTAGATACAGAAAAATATTTGCATCCAAACGATGATGTCAATAAATCTCAATCATCAAATGATACCTTTCCAACAGCGATGCATATTGCTGCTTATAAGCTATTGATTGAAAATACGTTGCCCGGTATCGAAGCTTTACGTGATACCTTAGCACAAAAATCAACCGAGTTTATGGAAGTCGTAAAAATCGGCCGAACGCACTTTATGGATGCTACTCCATTGACAGTAGGGCAAGAAATTTCTGGATATGTTTCTCAATTGGATCATGGAATTCGAGCCATAAAAAATACAATGAGCCACTTAGCAGAATTGGCTTTAGGAGGAACCGCAGTAGGTACAGGAATTAATACACCTAAAGGATATTCAGAAAATGTAGCTAAAGAAATAGCTCGATTGACCAACTTACCTTTCGTTACCGCTGAAAATAAATTTGAAGCTTTAGCTGCGCATGATGCGATTGTAGAATCGCATGGAGCCTTAAAAACTGTGGCTTGTTCTTTAATGAAAATTGCCAATGATATTCGGATGCTAGCCTCTGGGCCACGCTCTGGAATCGGAGAATTAATCATTCCTGCCAATGAACCCGGTTCTTCCATTATGCCTGGAAAGGTGAATCCTACACAAGCTGAAGCCTTGACGATGGCAATGGCACAGGTTTGTGGCAATGATGTAGCTATTAATATTGGAGGAATGACTGGACATTTTGAGTTGAATGTATTTAAGCCTATGATGGTCTATAATTTCTTAATGTCTGCACGTTTAATTGGTGACGCTTGTAATAGTTTTAATGAAAATTGTGCCAAAGGAATAGAGCCGAATAGAAAACGAATTGACCAGAATTTACATAATTCTTTGATGTTGGTTACTGCTTTAAATACTAAAATCGGCTATGATAAAGCCGCAGGAATAGCCAAAAAAGCACATAAAGAAGGCACTACATTGAAAGAAGCAGCGATAGATTTGGGGTACTTAACAGCAGAAGAATTTGACGAATGGGTGCGTCCAGAAGATATGGTAAGTGGATTGAAATAAAAATTACATTTTAATTTTCAATTCTAAAGCAATTTCCTTATCTTTGCGTTCACGTTTTTTTTACAAGTATTTACCAAAGTGAAAGCACTGAAAACATACTTAATCAATTTGAGCGGCCTAAAAGTTGGCGCTCACCAATTTGAATATAAAATAGATCAAACGTTTCTAAGTCATTTTGAAGACGCTCCTGTGAAAGAAGGTTTAGTTCAAGTTAAACTTGATCTTGATAAAAGACCAAGTCTGATTTCTTTAGATTTTACCTTTTCTGGATTCATTCAAGTAGCTTGTGATCGTTGTCTAGATCATTTTGAATTAGCAATTGAAGGAGAAAAAAATATCTTGATCAAGCGGGCAGAAAAGCCAAGAGAAGAAGGAGATATTATTTTTATTCGCCCTGAAACAGATGAATATAACATCGCACAACTTGTTTATGAGTTGATCGTTTTAGGTTTGCCGATGCAAAATATTCATCCAGAAGACGAAAACGGAGAATCAGGTTGTGATCCTGAGATACTAAAATATATTCAAGTTGATTTTTCGGAAGAAAATCCGGAAAAAGAATCCAACTCAAATCCAATTTGGGATCAGATTCAAGAACAATTTAAAAATAAAGAATAACCATAAAATTCTAGCATTATGGCACATCCTAAGAGCCGGATATCTAAGCAAAGAAAGAGAAAACGTCGCACACACCAAAAAGCGACCACACCACCTATTGCCTTTTGTAAAGCAACTGGGCAACCTCATGTATACCATCAAGCACATTGGCATGAAGGAAATCTATACTATAAAGGTAAACTAGTTATTGCTAGCAAGGACGACGAATAGAATCCTCTCAAAAAATACAACTTATTCTAAAGCTCCCATAGTAATATGCGGGGCTTTACTTGTATTTAGTAAATCTCAATGATAGGACTTCTATTTTCTTTTCTTTCGAAGAAAAAATAAAAATCACTCTATCCAAGAATCTGGAAACACCAAACAATGAAAAAAATTATTGAAACTAAAAATGCTCCCGCTCCTGTTGGACCGTATAACCAAGCAATTATTGCTAATGGGATGTTATATGCTTCTGGACAAATAGCGATTGATCCTCAAACTGGAGATTTAATTACTTCTTCCATTGAAGTAGAAACCCATCAGGTGATGAAAAACATAAAAGCTATACTTGATGAGGCAGGCTTAGGGTTTGAGCATATTGTGAAATGTTCTGTATTTGTTGCAGATATGCATTTATATAGTCGAATTAATGCCGTTTATGCTACCTATTTTAATGAAGCGACTGCCCCAGCTAGAGAATTGGTAGAGGTAGCCAATTTACCTAAATTTGTTAACATCGAAATTTCGATTATTGCTGTTGTTTAAACCCACTTAATTATGTCTGATAAAAGAAAACAGGTTTTATCCTGTGTACAACCCACCTCTAGTGAATTACATTATGGAAATTATTTTGGAGCGATAAAAAATTGGGTGGATTTACAAGATCAATATGATTGCTTATATGGAGTAGTGGATTATCATGCCATGACGATGCCTTATTCTCCAATCAAGTTGCGACAAAACTCGTGGGAGATTATTTTTGGTTTAATGGCATTAGGTATTAAACCCGAATATCTTTTTATTCAATCTTTAATTCCAGAACATGCAGAATTATGTTGGATTTTTAACTGCTTTTGTTCCTATGGAGAATTGACTCGAATGACGCAGTTTAAGGATAAGTCAAGTCAAGTAAAAGAAAATAAAAAAGAAGCATTTATTTCTACAGGATTATTTGATTATCCTGTATTACAAGCCGCCGATATTCTTATCTATCATGCAGACTATGTACCTGTAGGAAAAGATCAAGATCAACATCTAGAGCTTTCAAGAAATATTGCCTCACGTTTTAATACTCAAGTTGGAAAAGAATATTTTGTATTACCCAAGCCTTTATATACTGAAGTGCCTAAAGTAGCATCTACTGCTGACCCCAATCGAAAAATGAGTAAGAGTTTGGGTGAAAAACATTTTATTAATGTATTTGGAGAAGAAGCTCGAATTCGAAAACAGATAAAATCTGCGGTTACGGATACTGGCGAGGTAGTTTATGATGAAACCACTGGAAAACGAGCAATGAGTGCTGGAGTAGACAATTTATTTAGTTTACTAAAAGCCAGTGGAAATTCAGCGACGCATGGTCAACTTTTAGACTTATATAATGAAGAAAAACTTTCTTATGGAGATCTAAAACAAGCAGTAGCAGATGCTTTGGTGGTGTTAAGTAATGACTTTAGAGCAAAGAAAGCAGCAATCAAAGCAGACAAAAAAGCGGTGAAGCAACAAATAAAAGCCTCTGCGGCCAAAATCCGTTTACAAGCAAAACAAACTTTACGAGAAGTACGCGAATTGACAGGGTTAATTGGATTAAAGGATTAAATGGTAGTCATATGAAAATTATTTGTGTAGGACGAAATTATGCAGATCATGCAAAAGAATTAAACAATCCAGTGCCTAAAAAGCCCTTATTGTTTATGAAACCTTCGACTGCAATTTTACATAAAAAGCGGCCCTTTTATTATCCAGACTTTTCTACAAACATCCACTACGAAGCAGAGTTGATATTGAAGATCTGTAGAAATGGAAAATGTGTGGAAGAAAAATTTGCACATAAGTATTATGAAGAAATTTCTGTAGGTTTAGATCTAACGGCAAGAGACATTCAAGCAAAATGCAAAGAGAAGGGACATCCTTGGGAGATTGCAAAAGCGTTTGATAATTCTGCGGTGGTAGGGGCTTTTATTCCCAAAGACGACTGGGATCCAAATAATATTCAATTTTCTTTAAAGAAAAATGGCACATTGGCTCAGCAAGGAGATACCAAAGATCTAATTTTTAATTTTGATTATTTGATTGCTTATATCTCCAGGTTTTTCAAATTACATGTAGGAGATTTAATATTCACAGGTACTCCAGCAGGTGTAGGACCTATTGAGATAGGAGATCAATACGAAGGATTTATTGGAGAGCAACGACTTTTTAATATAGAAGTGAAGTAAGGGAATCAATTAACGCTATTATTTTGTAATAAAGCTTTTTGTATAACTGAAATAAGTGTACCTTTGCCCAACGAAAAATAAACGAAACAAAATAATTTCATTATGCCATATTTATTCACTTCCGAGTCCGTATCAGAAGGGCATCCAGATAAAGTTGCTGATCAAATATCTGATGCAATTTTAGATGCATTTTTAAGTCAAGATCCTAATTCCAAAGTAGCTTGTGAAACCTTAGTAACTACAGGTTTGGCAGTGATAAGTGGAGAAGTCCGATCAAAAGCTTATGTTGATATCCAAAATATTGTTCGTGATGTAATTCGCAAAATTGGTTACAATAAGTCAGAATACCAATTTGACGCAGATTCTTGTGGGGTTATTTCAACTATCCATGAACAATCAGCAGATATTGCGCAAGGAGTTGATGTAGGTAAAAATCCAGAAGATCAAGGTGCAGGTGACCAAGGAATGATGTTTGGTTATGCTACAAACGAAACCGATAGCTACATGCCTTTGGCTTTAGAATTATCTCATATGTTACTTCGCGAATTAGCTGAAATACGTAGAGAAGGAAAAGAAATGTCTTATCTACGTCCAGATTCAAAATCACAAGTTACTATTGAGTATAATGATGACAATTCGCCAAAACGAGTGCATACCATCGTTGTTTCTACTCAACATGATGATTTCGATGAAGAAGGTGTGATGTTAGCGAAAATTAAAGAAGATGTAAAAACGATCTTAGTACCTCGAGTGATTGCCCAATTACCACAACGTAGCCAAGATTTATTTGATGGAAATATTATATTTCATGTAAATCCGACTGGAAAATTTGTTATTGGTGGTCCTCATGGAGATACAGGTTTAACAGGCCGTAAAATTATTGTAGATACTTATGGAGGAAAAGGAGCACACGGAGGTGGTGCATTTTCTGGAAAAGATTCTTCTAAAGTAGATCGTTCTGCTGCTTATGCTACACGACATATCGCTAAAAACCTCGTTGCAGCGGGTGTTTGTGATCAATGTTTAGTTCAAGTTGCTTATGCCATTGGCGTGGCACGCCCAGTAGGTCTTTATATCGACACCTATGGTACTTCTAAAGTAAGTCAAAATGACGGTCAAATTGCAGAAATTGTAGATGGTTTATTTGATATGCGCCCAGCAAAGATTGTTGAACGTTTTGGTTTAACTAATCCTATTTTCTCTGAGACTGCTGCTTATGGCCATATGGGAAGACCTTCTTGTTCTAAGACGGTTACTATTGGTCAAAATGGGAATAAAAAAGAAGCGACGGTAGAAACGTTTAAATGGGAAAAGTTAGATATGGTTGATGCCGTTAAAGGTGCATTTAGTATTGCATAATTTTTTTCGAAAAAATATTTAATAGGGACCATCTCAATACGAGAGATGGTCCTTATTTTTTTGTAATAAATTGAAAAATATACCCTTCCCTTATTGTCAAAAAATAAAAGGAATGAAAAGGATTAATTGAATGCGATTGATAGAATGTTAAATTGCTAAAAAACAAATAGTTAGGGTAATTGTTAAACGAATATTAAAATCGATATTTAAAGCCTTCAAAACTGGTTAAAACGCCTGTTTTTTTGTATATTTGTTTTATGGATGAAAAGAATGTAAATCAAAAAAATACCCAAGATTATAGCGCGGATAATATCCAGGCGCTAGAAGGTCTGGAAGCGGTCCGAAAACGTCCTGGGATGTATATTGGAAGTACAGATACCAAAGGGTTACACCACCTGGTGTATGAGGTAATTGATAACTCTATTGATGAGCACCTTGCAGGACATTGTTCTTCTATCGAAGTCATCATTGAAGAAGATAATTCAATTACAGTTAAAGATGATGGTCGGGGAATCCCAGTAGGTAAACATGCTAAATTGGGTAAATCTGCTTTAGAGGTCGTAATGACCGTCCTTCACGCAGGAGGAAAATTCGATAAAAACACGTATAAAGTTTCTGGAGGACTTCACGGAGTTGGGGTTTCTTGTGTGAACGCACTTTCCAAATTGCTTATTGCAGAAGTACATCGTGATGGTAAAATCCATGTACAAAAATATGCACAAGGAAAACCTTTAGGTGAAGTAGAAGTGGTTGGGGAAACAGATATCACTGGAACCTTTGTAACTTTTACTCCTGATGAAGAAATTTTTGAAGTGCTTGAATATAGCTATGAAGTTTTAGCTACACGAATCAGAGAATTGTGCTACCTTAATAAAGGTTTAAAACTTTCCTTAACTGATAAACGAGTAAAAGAAGAAGGTGAATTCAAGAAGGAAGATTTTTATTCTGAAGGTGGACTAAAAGAATTTGTAGTTTATTTAGATGAAGCAAGACAGCCTCTAATCCAAGAACCGATTTATGTAACAGGAGAACAAGATAATGTGCAGGTTGAAGTGGCGATGCAATACAATACCTCCTACTCTGAGAATTTGTACTCTTACGTAAATAATATTAATACAAGAGAGGGCGGAACACACGTCAATGGTTTCCGTAGAGCTGTAACCCGAATCTTTAAGAAATATGGAGAAGATAATGGCTTTTTCAATAAATTGAAATTTGCTATTTCTGGAGAAGATTTCCGAGAAGGAATGACCGCTATTGTTTCTGTAAAAGTTCCTGAACCTCAATTTAAAGGTCAAACGAAAGGGGAATTAGGAAACTCAGAAGTTACAAGTATTGTATCTTCTTGTGTAGGTAATGTACTTACGCATTATTTAGAAGAAAATGCGCAACAAGCAAAACGAATTATAGAAAAGGTTATTCTTGCGGCTACTGCACGTCATGCGGCTCGAAAAGCCCGAGAAATGGTACAGCGTAAAAACGTACTGACAGGTTCTGGTCTTCCTGGGAAACTTTCTGATTGTTCTTCAAAAGATCCCGCAAAATCTGAAATCTTCTTAGTTGAGGGAGATTCGGCAGGCGGGACAGCCAAACAAGGCCGTGACCGATTTTATCAAGCTATTCTTCCTTTACGAGGGAAAATTTTAAATGTAGAAAAAGCATTAGAACATAAGATCTACGAAAATGAAGAGATCAAAAATATGTTTACCGCGCTTGGTGTTAAGATTGAAGATCGAGAAGGTTCTCGATATTTAAATATTGAAAACCTTCGTTACCATAAAGTAGTCATCATGTGTGATGCTGACGTCGATGGTAGTCACATTGTTACTTTAATTTTAACCTTCTTCTTCCGATATATGAAACCTCTTATCGAACAAGGGTATATCTATATTGCTGCGCCACCGTTATACTTGGTGAAAAAAGGAAAACAATTTAGATATTGTTGGGATGATGATGAACGACTTGCAGCAATGAAAGAAATTGGGGGAGCTAATGAATCTGGAGTTTCTGTACAGCGTTATAAAGGACTTGGAGAGATGAATGCGGAACAACTATGGGATACAACGATGAATCCTGAAACGAGAACACTTCGTCAAGTATCAATTGATGATGTGATTGAAGTGGATCGTGTATTTTCAATGTTGATGGGCGATGAAGTACCTCCACGACGAGCTTTTATTGAAGCCAATGCGGTGTATGCCAATGTGGATGTTTAATTAAAATCCAATTTAGATTTAAAATATAAAAAAGCGCGCAAAGATTATTCTTGCGCGCTTTTTTACTTATGTGATGAAGTTGTTTAATTTTATTATTCTCTAACTACCCCAGTATCTTCAATTTGAAGATTAATACGCTTTATTCCTTCTAATGGGTTTTTACGCATAAATTGAGCAATAGTAAATTGATATTTTCCAACTTGGTTGAAGTAGGCATTTTGTTGCATATTGATTTTTAATTGGCAATGTCCGCCGCTACATTTTCCAAACCATTCTCCTGTTTTTTCTGCAAAATCTACATTGAGTTGTTGACTCAAACGTTGACCATCAGGTAGCGTTGTAGAAATCATTAGATAACAATTTTGGAAAGCATAACTATCTGAGTGATCAATGTTTAGGACTAAATTGTATTGCTTTAAAGTATCCAGAATTTCCGCATCAAAATTGATGCTATCTTGATAGGTCCATCCAGAATCTGCAATGTCTACACTTTG
>JAHDCJ010000023.1:37927-52355 GCA_020629935.1 Saprospiraceae bacterium
CAAAATTGATGCTATCTTGATAGGTCCATCCAGAATCTGCAATGTCTACACTTTGATTATAGACATAGTTTCCGCCACAAGAAACCATAAAGGTTAGAGAAAATAACAAGAGGATTATTCCCAATAAAAAATTATTCATAGTAGATATCTTTGGAAATTAAACGGAAGTATTTTAATAAAATTATGTCTTCGTAAAATCCTTAGCTGAAATAATCTCTCATTTTGTCAAAAAATCCTTTGTCAGATCGAGAAGGGTTCGGTTTGAAATTATCCGCATCCCTAAGCCCTTCTAGAATTTCTTTTTCTTTATTTGTTAGACTTTTAGGCGTCCATATATTAACGTGGATAAGCTGATCTCCTTTACCATAGTTTTGTAGAGAAGGTAATCCTTTTCCTTTAAGACGAAGTATTTTTCCTGCTTGTGTTCCCGCAGGAAGTTTTATTTTTACTTGTCCGCTAATGGTAGGCACATCAATAGAAGTACCTAAAGCGGCGTCTGCAAAATTGACGTACAATTCGTAGATTAAATTATTGTTGTCTCGCTGAAGGCTTTCATGTGGAACTTCTTCAATGTGGAGTAATAAGTCTCCTGTTGGTCCACCTTTTAGTCCTGCATTCCCTTTTCCATTCATTGAAAGCTGGATGCCTTCAGTAACTCCAGCAGGAATATCGATACTAATTGTTTCTTCACCATAAACCCGGCCATCTCCTTTACAAGACATACAGTTGGCAATAACTACTTTTCCAGAACCACTACAATTAGGACAAGCTACGGTAGTTTGCATTTGGCCTAAAAAAGTATTTGATATTTTTCGGATATATCCAGCACCTTGACATGAGGTACAGGTTTTTACACTACTGGCATTTTTCGCTCCAGATCCTTTACAAGTAGTACAACCTACATGCTTTTTTACTTTGATCTTTTTGGTTACGCCATTGTGAATATCCTCGAGAGTCATTTTTACTTTGATCCGAAGGTTGCTTCCTCGTTGGCCTTGACCACGCTGTCTTCTACCACCGCCACCACCATTGCCAAACATAGAGCTAAAAGGGCTAGAATCACCAAAGATATCTCCAAAATGTGTGAAAATATCTTCCATATTCATACCGCCACCTTGACTAGCGCCACCTACTCCTGCATGACCAAAGCGATCATATCGTTGGCGTTTCTCATCGCTACTTAGTACTTCGTAAGCTTCGGCAGCTTCTTTAAATTTTTCTTCTGCTTCTTTATTATCAGGATTCCGATCAGGGTGGAATTTCATGGCTATTTTACGATAGCTTTTTTTCAATTCCTCTTTAGAAGCCCCTTTAGAAACGCCGAGTACTTCATAATAATCTCGCTTTGCCATATTATTTATTTTATTGGATTATTATTCACCTACCACAACCCTAGCGTGTCGGATGATTTTACCTTTTAATGTGTATCCTTTTTCAATCGTATCTACGATTTTCCCCTTCATATCTTCAGAAGGTGCAGGAATTTTGGTTAATGCTTCATGAAATTCTGGATCGAAATCAGCACCAATGGTTTCCATTTCTTCCAATCCTTGCTGTTTCATCACATTTTTCAAGCGATTATAAATTAAGATTACTCCTTCACTTAGAGGTTCTACATTATCATCGGCTTCTGCAGCTTTCACAGCACGATCAAAGTCATCAATAATAGGGAGTAAGGCACGAATGGTTTCTTGAGAAGCCGTTTTGATTAAATCAATCCGTTCTTTCGCATTTCGTTTTCTAAAATTATCGAATTCAGCAACTTGTCGAAGGTATTTATCTTTAAGTTCGTTGAGCTCTTCAGATAATACTTTGTTTTCGTCTTTAAGCTTATTGCTTGCTTTGCTGCTTTTTTTAGACTTCTTTTCTTTGGTCGGTTTTTCATCCTTAGATTCCTGTTCCAAAGTGTCTTTTAGTTCTTCTTTTTCTTGGTCCTTCTTGCTCATGAATTTTAATCACGTTTTATGTAAAATTAAACATGAACTTATACTCAAAGTTTTTGCCAACTCTATATACAGGACATTTTGTCAGGTATTTTAAAGATTGAAATTGCTTTTGTCATTTCCATAGAAAAAGCTGACAAAAAGGAGGCTATTGAAGTTGTTGAGTTAGCATTTCATTTAATTCTGAAAAAGTGGGATTGACAGCAATAATCATCCCTTTTTCATCGATTAAATATTTGGTAGGAATTTCACGAACGCCGTAAAGCAAAGCTATTGGATCTTTAAGTCGTTGCATACCACTCACATGGTTTGGCCAATATAGATTATCTTTTTGGATTGCATTTATCCATCGGCTCTTATCGGTTTCTATCCCTACGCTTAGAATATCAAAATTGGTGGCTTTCTTAAAGCTTTTCCCATGAAATTTTTGATGAAGTTTGACTAAGTCAGGGCTTTCTTGTCGACAAGGAGGGCACCAAGAACCCCAAAAATCAAGTAAGATTAATTGACCTTTAAAATCGCTTAGCGATAAGGTTTTGCCTTCTGGTGTGGTAGACTTAAAATTAGGCGCACTTTCTCCATAAATATATTTCGGTTTTTTGTAGAAATAATATCCTGCACCAATGACAAGAAATGCGAGGCCATAAATTAAGAGTTGTTTCATTATTTGCTATGATTTGTGCAAATATAACGAAGGGAATCATTTATTGTTTGAAATTAGTCAAAGCATATTCGATTTTGTCTTTTATATGACGGGAATGTATTTAAATAAGGCACAGTATAATTCATCTGGATCAAATGGCTTGGTCACATAATCATTCATACCTACTCGAAATACATTTGCTTTTTCTTCGGCCATAGCTGAAGCCGTCAAAGCAATAATAGGTAAGGATTTATATTTGTTTTCTGGCCGAGATCGAATCCTTTTCGTTACTTCGTAGCCGTCTAAAATCGGCATATGTAAATCCATGATTACAATGTCATAATCTCTACGCATTACTTTTTTGAAGGCGACTTCTCCGTTTTCTGCGAGGTCATAATTGACTTTCCATTTTTCTAAAAACTTAATGGCTACCATTTGATTTATTTTGTTGTCTTCTACTAGCAAGACATTAAGTCCTTCCAATTCATTCCGATTACGACCAGGTGAAATGACCCTTTGATCAATGATATTTCGAACTTCTTTACTTTTTAAAATTTCTAGATCAAAGAAAAAACGTGCCCCTTTACTTAATTGACTGGTTACTTTTAATTCACTACCCTGCAATTCTAATAAGAATTTGCTGATTGCGAGACCCAATCCAGTGCCTCCAAATTTATTGCTGGTGTCTTTTTCTGCTTGTTCAAAACTATTAAAAATGGTTTTTAATTTATCGGCAGCGATACCAATTCCGGTATCTTCCACTTCAAACCTAAGACATACGGTTTCTTCCTCTTCTGCCACCCAATGGACACGCACAAAAACATCTCCTCTATTGGTAAATTTTATAGCGTTAGAGATTAGATTATTGAGTACTTGTGCCAATCTAGTTTTATCTCCTTTTAAGTATTGAGGCACTTTTGAATCAATAAATAAATTTAAAAATACAATATTTTCTATGGCTTTGGGCTGCATGCTTTCTACTAAATTTGACATCATTTGAGTGAGGTCAAAATCCATATGCACCAATTCCATTTTCCCTGCTTCAATTTTACTATAGTCTAAAATATCATTGATTAGTACCAATAAATTGTCCGCTGAAAATTTTAAAATATTGAGTTGTTCGAGTTGATCTTTTCTAGGTGAATCTTCCAAAAGCATATGGGTCATTCCGATTACTGCATTGAGTGGAGTTCGGATTTCATGACTCATCGTAGAGAGGAAATCTGATTTCACTTTTGCTTTTTTCTCAGCTTTATTTTTTGCTTTTAAAAGATGATCATGTTGACTGGTAATGGCATTATAATGCTTAGTTTGATAGGCAAAGACTATAAACATCCAATTGCTTAGAATATAAGCAAGTGGTATCGTTGTTACCAGTGCAATGATTACAATTTTAGAAACACCTTCTAAACTTCCATTTATCATCCAGTACAAATTACTCGATATGATTACCGAACAAAGTGTAGCAAATGCCGTAATATTTAGGGGATTCCCTAAATACAATACTAGCTTTTTCATACTTAACGCTTTTTACTCACTGTCCTTTAAAAATGATCATTCCTCTGCCAATGAAGAATGAAACAAATCAGACAATTGTTTTAATAACAATTCTAATGTAAGAAAGGCAGCGCTTAGTTTATTGTAGAAATGACTATAAAAGTGACAGCGAAAATAAAGATAGATTTAGTTTTATTTATTTATAATTAACTGTTAATTAGTTGTTTATTGGCTTTGTATTTGCCGTGTTTTTATTGTAAAAATTGATAATAGAATCAAAAAACATCGTATACTTAAGTAGAAAAATCGAATTTATGATTCTAATCGAAGTCTATAAAACAATTTTGATTACTAAAATATGGGATGGAGGTTTATAAAACAGAAATACTAACTTGGCTTAGGTGCTTGGAGGGAGAGCGATAGCGAAGTGCGTAGCACCAAGGCGAATGCCGCGCCTGGAAAGGACCGGCACGATAGTGCAAGCCCCAAATATTAAAACAACTTTACGCCACGAAAATAGGTTGGGTGTTTTGCTTGATCGTAGGCGAATTACTTAATCATGAATCGCTTGTTCGACTTGTTTTTGTAATCGTTTTAATTGAGGATAATAAAAAAGAAAGGAGGCGAGTTGACCTCCCAAAATAGCAATTACCCAAATCCAAATACCTAAATTTAGAGGAAGAAAAAAAAGAATGACCGCAAGGATAGAGGTAACCACAATCTGAAACATATTGCCAATTTCAGGAAATTTTGGACGGACTAAATGATGACGGATTAAGACTTTAATGGCATCGGATTGCTCCACAATAATCTCTTGTTTTGCATTGGTATGAATTCGTTTGAAACCATTTTCTTTTAATTTCTTGATGACTTCTTTATTGATTATTTCTACATTCATGTTGGCTAGATTTATGTCATTTCTTTAATCATAAAACGCATGTCAAAGGATTCGTTGCCTAGTTTTATGTATCCTTTATGCAGACCGAATTCTTTAAAACCTAATTTTTTATAGAGGTGAAATGCGGCTAGATTATCGGCTTCTACTCCTAGGGTAACTTGACTTAATCCGTTCATGTTTTCAAGAATCTCCATCATTTTTAGAAGCAATTGTTTTCCAATTTTTTTGCCTTGATGATTGGGGGCCACGTACATTTGAACAATCTCTCCTTGGTGCTTTATCTTGATTGCTTTGGATCTAGAAAAACCACAAATTCCGATTAATTCGTCTTGATCAAAAGCGCCTAAAACAAATCGATTTTGGTCTTTGGTTTCAATGGAACGTTCGAAACCTAGATAATCAAGATCGACTTGTTCTTCATAACTCGAACAAAAAGCTTTGGGATGTGCTTTAAGGCTTACTAACCGAATGGCTCTATATTTTTTTGCCTCATTGGGAGCTAATCGCCGAATAATGATTTCAGACATGTTAATGATTTTGTATTAATTTGTTGACTTCTTCATATTGTTCTTCTTGAACAAAATGGCCGCTTTTCAAAGATACAATTTTTGCTTGAGGTAATCGACTTTTCCAGCGCTCAAGATACGAAGTATTGATAAATTGATCTTCTGTTCCCCAAATAATTAACCAAGGTTTATCGCTGATTTTATCTAGTTGATGCCATAAGGATTCATACCAGTCGGAAGCATCATGTAAAGATTTTCCGATTTGTAATAAGGCTTTTCTTCGGTCTTTATTTGGGAAAGGTTTGATGTATTGTTTATGGATTTTTTTGGTTAATTTCTTTTTGTCGTAAAATCCTTTTTTTAATAATACCTTCGGTGAAATATTCATGCTGAGGTATAAGAATTTTCCCATTTTACTATTCAATAATTTATTTACTTTTTGTACTTCTGGGTTCGATTGAGTTTCCCAAAGCCAAGTATTCATCATAACTATTTTTTTGATTTTATCAGGATGTTGGATGGCAAAGGAAAGTCCGATAGGGCCGCCAAAATCATGTACTACTAAGGTAATATGGTCAAGACCTAATGCCGCTACAAATGCTTCTAAATTTTTAGCGTGATTTTCGGGTGTTCCAATAAAATTTTCATTGGCTTTTGATAGGCCAAAACCTAAATGATCAATGGCAATACAACGGTGTGTTTTGGAAAGTGTTTTTATTTGTTCGCGGTATAAAAAAGACCAAGTGGGCGTTCCGTGAATGAATAAAATAGTTTCTCCTTTTCCTTCGTCTACATAATGCATCATTCCGTTTTCGAGGGTAAGGAAATTGGATTTGAATGGATATAAATCCGTGTCTACCCATTGTTGCGCTGTTATTGTCGTACTCATAATGATTAAAGTTTGAATCAAAAAAATCGTTTTCATCGTTTATTATTTTTCTTTAATACAAAGATGAGTCGATTCCATTTATTAAATGTTGGTATAAACCAAGATTTAAGTGAAATGGGATTTCGCTTATGAAATTTAAGACCAAGTAGTAGGAGTATATTGGATGGAGCGATCTTTTTAGATCGAAATTTTTCCTAATAACTTACTGAAGTTTGTAGGATTGATTCTTAGGTAGGAGGCGATGTATTTATGGGGTACCATGTTTAGTAAATGTGGGCTTCGTTTGGTGAAGGTTCGAAAACGAGTTTCCATGTCGTAGGCTAAGAGTTCGTAATGTCGTTCGACAAAGCCGATTAATAAAAGTTCGGCGCCTTTTCGGAATAGGGTTTCTATGGCACGATGTTTTTCCATTAAGCGTTGATGATCGGCGTAGGATATGCGGACAAATTTACTGGCATTGATACATTCTAAAAAATATTTGGATGGGGTTTGCGTCATGAAAGATTCTGGAATTCCAGAAAAAGAAGGCGGATAAGTAAAAGCGATGACATGTTCTTTACCGTCGTTGATGTAATAGGAACGTTGGATGCCTTCCAAAACAAAGTACATATACCGTTCGGTTTCCCCTTCGGAGGTTAAAATTGTTTTTCGTTTGTAGGAAACGGTTTTGAAACAAGCGATGTATTCGTCTAAGATATGATCTTCAACAGGGTGTACTTGATTTAAAAATGCTTTTATTTGTTCCATTGATTAAAGGTAAAAAAGTGATGGATTAAGACCTAGAGATCTCTTCAATTTTTTCTAACAGCCATTTTTTTTCGGCCAATTCATCGGCTTGTATGATTTTGTTTTTTAACGGATCAAAAGAAGGGTTAGCTTGATTTTTTAGTTTGACTAATTGACTTGCAAAACGTACTAAGTTTAAATACTTTCTTTTATTATTTGCAGAAATTAATCGATGCCGCATAAGGAATAAACGGAAGCTTTCTAAAAGACCATCGAGTGCTTCGAGCTCCTCCATTTCGAAATAAGTTTTTAATAATAGCCATCTGCCATCTACCGCATAATAGACATCTTGGTATTCCAGTTTTTGTAAGCCATCAATCACTTTAGCATATTCTTTTTTATGAAAATTGACCATTGCCATATTATAGACTAATGCATTTTCTTTAAAGTCAACGGGCAGTCGAAAATGATATTGTTGGATAAAATTTTCGATCCAATCAAATTCACCAATTCGCAAACCAAGGGTAATAATATTTTTGTAGTCCCAAGGAAGCAATTGTCCTTTTTGGAAGATAATTCCTTTGGGTAAAATGTATTGATAAATTTCAAAAAGTACGCGATAAAATTGAGATGCACCTGCATTTATTTTTTTGATACCATAATTTTGAGCAAAGATATACAACTCTCGAATTTCGGACTTAGGAAATAGATCACCGTGTATTTTGAGTAAGTCAAGGAGTTGGTAAAAATGGGGTAAATGATTGGGTTCTTGTAAGCTCCACATGATTTTTGCGTATATCGAAATTACGGGCGTAGACAAAAGGGAATGATCTTTTGCCATTTCTTCGATTTGCTTGGTTACGCCTATTGGGATTTCAATTTCTAATACATTTTTATAGTTCAACGCATCTGACATATGTTTTAATTTATTGGAAATATAAAAGATGTCAAGGGCTTGATCTACGTTTGCTAGGTTGCTTTGTTTGGAACGTTGAGTTTGTTTTACTAGGAAATTGTCATACGCTTTTTCTACTTGAAATCGAGCTAAATAATGCAGACCATTTTTTATTTGTGATTGATCTAAAGTGCGTTTAGCTACTCGATGCAAGCCCGTAAAATGTTTGTCTAATCCACGTTCATTGAAAAGATCTAATTGAATTTGTGTTTGATATGCAGTGTCTGATTTATATTTTTTATACGATAAAAAAGCAACTGCATTTTGGTTTAAGTCAGAGCAATATCTTCTAAAAGATACGTCTTGATAGGCTTTGTTTTGATGTAGGAGGTTCCAAATCTTTAACTTGTCTATAGTAAAGATACCTTTGATTCGATGTTTTAATAGGATTTGATAAAGCACAAGACTTTTCTTATTTTCATTAAATAAGGATTGATCTAGATAAACTTGAAACGCCATAATTTCTTGTGAAGAAAAAGTATTTAATATTTGGAGTAATTTGTTGTTTTTCATTTCACAAATTTTAGTTTTCTGTTTTTTAATATATTGATTTATAGTTTTTTATTTGATTTCGTTTTGTTGAAGTTAAGTACAATTTGTCTTTTTTGTACTTTTTTTTGAAAAATAATTACTGCACATTTGTATTGTACCCAAAGAATTTGGAAAATCATTTTCCTCCATTGTTAAAAAATCAAGCTATGAAAAGGGCTCTAATCTTTATTTGTGTTATATTTTTATTAGGAACATGGAATCTCAGTTTCGGTCAAAATTGTACCGCTTTATTTAATATTGCTAGTCTGAATGGGACCACGGTTGAATTTAATAATACCTCTATTAGTAATAATCCAGTGGGGCAGTTACCCGATTTTGTTTGGACATTTGGCGATGGAGAATCGTCTGAAGATATTAATGCTACGTATACTTTTCCTTGGGCAGGTACTTATACGGTTTGTCTTACATTAACAGACCCCATTACCAGTTGTACCGATACCTATTGTGAAAGTATTGCGGTAGGCATATTAAATTGTAATTCTTACTCCATTGAGATTACTCCAGGCATTCCAACAAGTACATTGGAAATTTATAATCCTTCTGATTTTGGCGCATATTATCCAGACAATGTGATTTGGTATGATGGTGTCATGGCTGTGGGGAACACCCCTGTCTTAACCTATCAAACGCCTAATGTGGGGCCCTATTCAGTCTGTATTGAATATGAAGTGGAAGGCCAAGTTTGTTCACAATGTGTAGACTTTGATGTAGAAGATCCTACCGTTTGCCCTGTAGAATTTACGTATACCACCGATCCAAATAACTTAGGTATATTTAATGTTCCTAATCCTTCTCCAACAGGAGGTGGGTATGGAAATGTCCAATGGGTTTTTACGAGTCCAAGTGGTAATGAAGAATTTGGAACGGGCGAAGTATTTACCTATATTTTTCAAGAAGGTGGAGATTATGAAGTATGTGTAACTGCCGATCTTTTAGATGAGAACAATGTATATGTTTGTACAGGGACTTCTTGCCAAACGGTTTCATCATTGCCTAATGGTTGTGGTTATGCAATTACAACTAATGCCAATGGACTTGATCTTGATGTAGAATTATTATTAGCTCCAGGTGCGTTGAATCCAACTTTGGTAGAATGGTATATTGATGGCCAATCGACGTCTTTTGGAACGGGAATACAAAGCTCCATTACGTTTAGCCAATCCGGTACGTATAATGTATGTGCCTATTATGAAGTAGCGGGTACAAATTGTACAGGAACCATATGTGAAGCGATTACTGTTACGGGATCAAACTCAATTTGTGAGGCCAATGTGGAAGCGAGTATTCAAGAGGAAGTAGGCGTGTTTAGTCTGGTCTCTAGTGCAGGCAATAATGTAATCTATAATAATGTAGAGTGGTGGATACAAGGTCCAGATGGAAATTTAACCGTAGGTAATGGCAATGTATATACGTTCGTTTTTGCTATAGAAGGGGATTATACGGTTTGTGCCACAACCGATGTTTTTGATATGGATGGTAACTTCGTTTGTACTATAGATGCCTGTAGTGTGATTACTTACTCATTTGAAAATTGTGATTATACTATTGACATCGATCTGGCTGGAGAGGTAGCCGTAGTTAGTTTAATAAATCCAGATGGAAGTTTGGTTATTGATGCGATAGAATGGGCCCTCGACGGACAAGGAGTGATCGGTAGTGGGAATCCATTTACGTATACTTTGGTAGGGACAGGCACCTATACTTTTTGTGCTCAATTTATGGATCCTTCAAGTCCTTGTCCTTCAACTTGTCAAAGCATTGATTTTATTGATCCAAATGAAGTTTGCGTTTTAGATATTGAGTACGAGATTAATTTTGATTCGGTGGGAGTGTTTACTGTTCCCGATCTTTCTGGGCTTAATTATTTTTTGCAGAACATGAATTGGCAGGTAGTTGCTACGCCTTCGAATTTGGTGATAGGAACAGGAATGGGTGATCCCTTTACTTATGTTTTTCCTGGACCAGGTATTTATGAAGTTACTTATGTAGGAGAAGTATATGACAATGTAAATAATTTTATATGTACTTCGACCAACACTATTATTATAGAGATAAGTAATAGTCTTTGTGATATGGCATTTAGCGGAACCTATAGTGGGTTGACTGGCGTCTTTGAAGTCTTTGGTACAGAATCTAATACAACAGTAGCTAACCTCACTTGGTTTTATGAAGGAATGGGATTTTCAGGTAATGGAGGAGGAGCGACTCCTTTCACTGTTGACTTTCCAACCAATGGGACCTATGAACTTTGTATGTTTGGCGATTTACTTGATAATAATAATCAATACTTCTGTAGTTTTGAATATTGTGAAATGGTGACGGTTGGGAGTAGTACTGATCCTTGCCAAGCCTTTTTTGAGTATAGCGATTCTGGGGTTCCTGGAAGTTATCAAATGGTATTTGAAAATCAATCTGTAGGTCCTTTTTCTAATGTCCTTTGGGATTTTGGAGATGGAAGTACTTCGACTGATGCCGCTTCAATATTGATCCATGACTATGCAATTCCAGGCGCTTATACGGTATGTTTAACCGTTTGGGAACCAGTGATTAATTGTGAAGATACCTATTGTGAAATTGTTTACGTGACGGGTAGTCCAAATTGTAATTTTGCAATGAGCTATACCCAAAGTGATGAAACAATCGTGGCCCAAATTGCTAGTCCCGATGGAAACGTTCCTAATGTGATCGAATGGTATATTGATGGTGTCGGAACTAATATTGGGAATAATTATATTTTGACCTATACCTTTGCTACAAGTGGAGTGTATACCTTATGTGTAGATTATGAAATTCCTGGAACAAATTGTTCGGGTACTATTTGTGAAGAAATTACGATCAGTGGTCCATGTGATAATACGGATTGTGTGTGGCCTGGAGATACCGACTACAACCAGATATCTGATAATTTTGATGTATTACCTATTGGTTTAGCTTTTGGAACCAATGGCATTTCTAGAAATAATCCTAGTATCAATTGGTATGGACAACCTGCTACCGATTGGGGAGTTACTTCAGCAGATAATATCGATTACAAACATATGGATACCAATGGAGATGGCGCCATTGATTTTGATGATTTAGATGCGGTACAGTTAAATTATAATCGTACACATAATGGAAGCCAAGCCACTAACTTTGTCAATAACCCAGACATTTATATTGATTTTGAATTGGACACTTTATACCTAGATGCGTCTTCGACAAGCGTGCAAGTCAATGCCAATATTTATGTAGGAACCTCCAATATGCCAATAGATGAATTATATGGTTTGGCATTCTCTATACATTACCCCGCAGATATGGTAGAACCCGGAAGTGTCATGGCCAATTACAGTTCCAATTGGTTTGGAAATAGTAATGATATTTTACAATTGGAAAAAATAATTCCTAATCAAAATGTCATTGATTTTGCTTATTCACGCACCAATCAAATGAATATAATGGGAGCAGGACAAGTAGCAACCTGTAGCTTTGTAATTACCGATAATTTGATTGGATTTCAACAAATGCAAGAATTCTTTTTTAATTTGACGATCTCCGATATTAAAGCAATAAAAGCAAATGGAGAAGAAGTTTATTTAGATGGTATTGGAGCAACGTCAGTGGTCATTTTAGATAGTACTACAAACACTGAAGAAAGTATTTTGGAATGGATTGAAGTATTCCCTAATCCAGCAAGTGAGTACTTACATCTGTCGTATTTACCACAAGGAGAAAATACAATAAAATTATACAATGCACTTGGTCAAGTAGTACTTGATTATCAAAGTATCGATTCATTTGAAAAAATAAATGTAGCGTATATCCCTTCTGGAATTTATTTTTTAAGTATTGAGAATGGGCAATACCAAACGAGTCGCAAGATTAAGATTGAATAGGTTATGCATTAAAGAAAAAGGAAGAGGCTCATTTCAATAAAGGAATGAGCCTTTTATTATTTAAAGCTTTAAAAGAATAAGTGCCAGGGCAAAATAAATGATATTTCCATTCATTAAGTATTGATTTATTTTATCCTAGTGCTTAACTAATAATTAATCTAAGTTTAATCTAAACTTTCTCGCGGTATCTTTT
The DNA here is from genome assembly GCA_020629935.1 of Saprospiraceae bacterium. Lineage (GTDB taxonomy): Bacteria > Bacteroidota > Bacteroidia > Chitinophagales > Saprospiraceae > JAHDCJ01. Next base: position 50,608 of record JAHDCJ010000023.1, read on the forward strand.
GCAATATCATAACCCGCATCAGCATGTCGAATTACGCCCATTGCAGGATCATTATTCAATACCCGCTTCAATCTTCGATGCGCATCTTCCGTACCGTCCGCTACAATAACCATCCCTGCATGTAATGAATATCCCATGCCTACTCCTCCTCCATGATGAAAACTTACCCAACTTGCTCCTCCAGCGGTATTAATCAAGGCATTCAAAATAGGCCAATCTGCTACCGCATCAGAACCATCTAACATGGCTTCCGTTTCTCGATTAGGAGAAGCCACAGAACCGGTATCCAAATGATCTCTGCCAATGACCAATGGGGCTTTCAATGTCCCGTTCTTTACCATTTCATTAAAGGCTAATCCTGCTTGCTCACGTTCTCCCATGCCTAGCCAACAAATCCGTGATGGTAATCCTTGCCAAGCAATTTTTTCTTGTGCCATTTTTATCCATCGAGCTAAGCCTTTGTTCTCTGGAAATAATTCTAACAAGACTTTATCACAAGCATAAATATCTTCTGGGTCACCAGACAAAGCAACAAATCGAAACGGGCCTTTCCCCTCACAAAATAATGGACGGATATAGGCGGGGACAAAGCCAGGGAAATTAAAGGCATTCTTTACACCTTGTGTCAATGCTTGTCCTCTTAAATTATTTCCATAATCAAAAGTGATTGATCCCTTACTTTGTAAAGTCAACATTTGTTCTACATGTCGAGCCATCGTTTGTAGGGATAGTTTTGTATAGGTTTTGGTATCCTGATCGCGCAAAATTTTGGCTTCTTCTACCGACATGTTTTGTGGAAAATATCCAACCAAAGGATCATGTGCCGAAGTTTGATCGGTTAAGGTATCTGGAATAATATTACGTTCAATCAATCGCTCCAATAAATCGACTACATTACATAAAACACCAATAGATTTTGCTTGACCTTCCGCTTTATACTTCAATGCCAAATCAATCGCCTCATCAATGTCAAACATTTTTTCATCTAAATAACGCGTTTCTAAACGTTTGTCAATCCGCCATTCTTCAATCTCGGCGGCTAAACAAACGCCTTCATTCATGGTAATGGCCAAAGGTTGCGCACCACCCATTCCCCCTAATCCAGCAGTCACATTGAGTTTCCCTTTTAAACTTCCATCATAATGCTTGTTCGCTAAGGCCAAATAGGTTTCGTAAGTGCCTTGGACAATACCCTGCGTGCCAATATAAATCCAAGAGCCTGCAGTCATTTGTCCATACATCATCAATCCTTTTTTCTCCAATTCCCGAAAATGTTCCCAGTTCGCCCAATGGCCAACTAAATTCGAATTGGCGATAATCACCCGCGGTGCATCTTTATGTGTAGGTAAGACCGCTACTGGTTTTCCAGATTGAATTAACAAGGTTTCGTCTTCTTCTAATTCCTTCAATGCTTTTACAATCAATTCAAAAGATGCCCAATTACGAGCCGCTTTTCCTGTGCCTCCATAGACAATTAAATTCGCTGGGTCTTCCGCAACTTCTGGGTCTAAATTATTGTGCAGCATTCGTAATGCAGCTTCTTGTACCCATCCTTTACAATGTAATTTTGAACCCGCTAAGGTTTTTACACTTACTATTTTATTTTCCATTCGTTTTATATTTAATCGTTGATTCTTATATTCTTTAATCCACTTGATACCTAACACATTACATCTTAATTTTCGTCGAGACGCAATGCATTGCAATGTCGATGGTGGAGACGCAATGCATTGCAATGTCGATGGTGG
>JAHDCJ010000024.1:0-5721 GCA_020629935.1 Saprospiraceae bacterium
AGATCCATTGACTGATCATTACGAAAATCGATTACCTGGTGTTCCTGCGGTATCTCCTTCGGGAACTTCAGAGCATTTATTTACGGTATCTAAATTTGATGAATTTGCTTTACCCATTGAACTTCATGAATTTGATGTGAAAGAAGAAAATTGTGTAGCCATATTATCTTGGTCTACGGCTTCTGAAACAAATAATGATTATTTTGAAGTACAACGTGGAGTGGATGGACAAAATTTTGAAACGATTGCTAAAGTAAATGGTGCAGGAAATTCTTCGATTACTCAATTCTATAACTTTAGAGATAGAAATCCTAATGAAGCCAATTATTACCGATTAAAACAAGTAGATTTTAATGGCGATTATGCTTACACTCCAGTGATTTCTTTCAAGTCTTCTTGTTTAACAGAAGAAACTGGAATAACTTCTTTGTATCCAAATCCAGTGAAGGGAGATATGACATTAAATTATACTGCTAGTCAAGAAACAACGGTTCAATTCTTTGTTTTTGATATGTTAGGACGAGCAGTAATCTCCAAATCCGTTGACGTAAATGAAGGATTAAATATTATCGAAATGGAAGTGAACACATTACCTGTAGGTTCATATACTATCAAACATCAAGTAGATGGTAAGTGGGATAGTACACCTAAACGCTTTGTAAAAATAGATTAAAAAACAACCTGATTATAATTGAAAATGGTTTCTCCTTTATTGGGGAAACCATTTTTTATTTAAGGCACAAAGAAGAAGTTTTGCGTTTCATGCTTTGTAGAATCAAAAGCAATTAACTGATTTTTTTGAAGTATTTTTATTTGAAAACCTAAGCTTGTCATTAGTTCAAAACACTGGCTTCGATTTTTATTGTCCCATAACTCTGCATAAACTATTGGGCGATCTTTTTTTAGCATAGCCTCTCCTCCTTGTAGTACAAAATACTCAAAGTTTTCTACATCAATTTTAATACCTTCTATACGATGGCCTTTCCAATCGGTGAGTTGGTCGAGTTTCTTTAAAGGGGCCTTATAAATTTTTCCTTCATTAAATTCAGTTAAGGATTCATGGACCACATGACTAAGTCCTTGCATTTTTACATTTTCCACTTCGGGCATTACCATTTCTACTTCTCCTTCTTCATTCCCTAAAGCCATTTGAAATAGCTGAACATTTTTGCACTTAAAATAATTTACAATTTTTGTTAAGGTTTTGTAATTAGGAGGGACAGGCTCGAAAGAATATACTTTACCTTGTGGTACTTTTTTTGAAAGAAGTACGGTAGTAATACCAATATTAGATCCAATGTCTAATACATGACTATCTTTTTTCATCAAATTTAGAAAATGAAAGAAATCCTTTTCGTTCTTATCCCATTTAAATGTTCTAATTTTAAAAATGGAAAAAATAAAAAGGTAGCGATCAAAACCTAATATTTTTTGAAGCAATCGTTTTAAAAATGACTTCACTTGTGTTTATTTTGGCTGCTAATGTACGATCAATTTTCGACTGTTTTAAGTATCGCATGCCACAATTTTTCCGCAGTGGCTTCCCAACTAAACTTTTGTCGCTGAATTCGACCTTTTTCAATGAGTTTTTCTGGAAGGGATTTATCCTGATATAAAACCAACATTTGTGCTGCAATCGACTCCACTTTTCGAGGGTCAACTAATAATCCTGCATCGCCAATAACTTCTGGCATAGAGCTGATATTTGAGGTAATTACAGGGATTTCACAATGCATAGCTTCCAAAATAGGAATTCCAAATCCTTCAAGTAAAGAAACATAAGTTAAAGCAAAGGCGGCGGCTGTTACTTTGGGTAATTTTTCTTTATCTAAATAATCTAAAAAAATAATATCCGATTTATGCTGACAAGCCTCTAGAGTGGTAAAAACTTCCCCCGTTTGCCAAGCAATTCGACCTGCTAAAAGCAATTTATAATCCGATTTACTTTGTTTTTTAAATTGATCAAAGGCTTGAATTAAACGCACAATGTTTTTTCGAGGATGCACTGAACCGATATATATAAAATATGGTTTCCCCTCTGAAAATTCGGCACGAATCGCATCTCGTTCTTGTAAACTAATCGGTTGGAAACTAGCGTCGCAACCATTATAAGTCACATCAATATCCTCTGGGCTAACGCCAAAATGTTTAATAATATCTTGTTTGGAAAACTCAGAGACCGTAGCTAAACGTTTCGCTTTTTTAATGAACTTAGGCGTGAAATGCTGATAATATTTTCGAATAAGAAAAGAGACTTGTTCAGGGAAATGTTTATAGGAAATATCATGAACGACCAATAGCGTTTTTACTTTTGTTTTTAAAGAACAAAAACCATCTGTAGATAAAAACACATCTGCTTTATATTTTTTTAAGGCTTGATGTACCGAATACTCAAACCACCAATAAAATAAAAAAGGATGTCGCGCTTGGGGAAATAAAACAACGGGCTTTACGTTTTTTTCAAAAATAAAAGATTCGTCATAAGGTCGATCAAAAAAGAAGATAAATTCATGTTCGGGGTGATTCTTCACCATAATCCGTAAAGATTCGGAGGTAAATCGACCAATACCTTCTAGTCGGTTTTTTAACAAAAATCGTGTATTTACGGCTATGCGCATTGGCGAAAGATAAAAAAATCAACAGGATAAAACAATCGAATTAAAAAAAGTAGGGGAAAACTAAATTCTTTCCGACCTTTGTGCCTATGCCTAAAGACCAAAATACCATCTTGTTAGATCAGTTGAGCGGATTAGAACGATTAGCTTCTGGGGCGAAATGGAAGCGATTTGTACATCATCCTTATCGCTTAGCGGAAACGTTTTTGCATCGAAAGATGGCCTACCCAAAAACGAAAAAAGGACTTCGACGGAAATCGCAAACTTTTTGGGGAGACACGATGGAAGTATTGTTGCCCGCAGGTACAGATATTTATTTACTAGGAACTAAAAGCCATGATTCAGAAATTCGATTGGCTAAATACCTCATTCAGAACTTAAAATCTGGAATGACCTTTTTTGATGTGGGCGCACACTTTGGCTTTTATTCTTTATTGGCTAGTCATCTCGTTGGAGAAACAGGTCGTGTCTTAGGATTTGAACCTGCACCAAACACCTTTGCTTTGTATCGAGATAATGTAAAAAATGCAGCGAACATAACCGCCCATAATGTAGCAATTGGAAAAGAGAAAGGAAAAATTGCTTTTTACGAATTTCCATTGCTCCAGTCCGAATTTAATACTTTAAATCCCGACCAATACTTAGGTCAATCATGGTATAAACCCGAAATGGCTAAAAGGGTAGAAGTGGAGCTCCTTACCTTAGATGATTTTGCAAAAGAACATCTTCCAAATATAGTGAAAGTAGATGTGGAAGGAGCAGAAGATCAAGTGGTCAGTGGCATTGATTATTTGTTGGAAAAACAAACCAGTCATATCGTTTTGGAATATCATTTTGGTCAAAAAAAGGAAGAAGAAGCCATTCATGCAAAGGCGGCTCGTTTCTTGTTGCAAAAAGGATATCAAGCGAATTTAATACAAGCCAATGGTCAATTGAAACCATTGAATAAATTTCCACAGGTTGAAAATATAACAGTAGAAGCGTCAGAAAACATCGTCTTTAGTCCAGCATAGGACCATTCAATATGCGTCGAGAATTTTTTATAAATATTGTATTTCTAATCACTGTAAATCTTTTGATTAAACCCTTTTATATTTTTGGGATTGATCGAACAGTACAGAATGTAGTCGGCTCTGAAACGTATGGTTCTTACGCTTTTTTATTGAGTTATGCCTACCTGTTTCAAATCATCAATGACTTTGGAATTCAATATTATAATAATCGTAATATTGCCCAATATCGACACTTATTGCCAAAATATTTACCCAATATTTTAGTGTTGAAATTTATTCTTGGAAGCCTTTATTTACTTTTGGGTTTTGCTTTTGCTTATTTTGCTTGGGGCGATTCATTCCGAGTAGATTGGTTGTTGTTATTGCTCTTTAACCAATTTATGGTTTCCATGATATTTTACCTTCGTTCTAATATCTCAGGGCTAGGATTTTATCGAATAGATAGTTTGTTTTCTATTTTAGATAAACTGTTGATGATAGGGATTTGTAGTGTTTTATTATGGGGAATGAATCAACAAAATTTTCAAATAGATTGGTTTATTTATGCACAAACTTTATCCTTTGGAATTACCGCTTTGCTTACCTTGGTTTTCGTTTTGGCAAAAGCAGGACGCATCCGATTGAAATTTAACAAAGCCTTTATTTTTTTAATTTTAAAAAGAAGTTTTCCTTATGCCATTGCGGTTTTTCTTATGGGTTTATATACCCGAATTGACCAAGTAATGATAGGCCGAATGCTAACCGACGGAGATTATCAAAATGGGGTATATTATGGTGCCTATCGTTTTCTAGATGCGGCCAATATGATTGGTTTTTTATTTGCTGGATTATTGCTGCCGATGTTTGCCCGAATGTTAAAAGACAAAGAGGATTTTTCTCAACTCTTAGTATTTAGTTTTAAAACCTTATTTACAGGAACCGTAGTGGTTAGTGTCTTTAGTTTTTTCTATCAAATGGAGATTATGGACTTGTTATATGAAGAAGCTACGCCATATTGGGGGACCGTTTTAGGTTGGTTAATGTTTTCCTTTATTGCAGGGGGGACGGTTTACATATTTGGCACGTTGTTATCGGCAAATGGAAGTCTTAAAGGGCTGAATTATATTGCATTAGTTGGAGCAATAGCTAATATTGGATTAAATTTATTGCTTATTCCAATGTATAAAGCGGAGGGAGCTGCATTGGCTACTTTGATTACACAAAGCATGGTCGCTTTATCACAAGTGATTTTGTGTAAATATATTTTTGACTTTAAAATTAATGTGGTCTTATTGTTGCGCATGCTTGTATATGTTGTTTTCGTAGTATGTGTATTTTATCTAACAATGAATTATTTAAATGTTTTTTGGATCTGGAAGTTAATAACGGGCGTTTTACTTAGTTTTAGTTTTGCCATGCTCATCAGAATGTTAGATGTAGGTGCGGTTAAAGGCTTTTTGGCTCAGAAGGTAAGATAAAGTAGCAGGCTTATTTTTTTTTCGGAAAAAAAACAATGTTTGAACTTTAACAAATCTAATATTTTTGCTAGTTAATTTTGTATCTTCACCCCCCAATACTCAATTAAAAATGGAAACAAAAGAAAGTTTATTAGATGTATTAAAAGTCCTTTTTAAATGGAAAAAATACATCATTTATACCGTAGCCGCAGCGGCCATTGGAAGTATAATCTTTAGTTTATTGCTTTCAAATTTTTATCAATCATCTTGTGTGTTTTATCCTGCTAACCCTGTATTTTCTAGTGCAAAAAATATTTTTGGTGGATATGATAACGATGTATTTTATTTTGGAGGTAAAAAGGAAATTGATCAATTAATGACGATCATGAATTCTTCCAGTTATGCCAATGATATTATCAGAGAATTTGATTTATATGCTCATTATGATGTAGATTCTACCAAATCGAAGGCGAACTTTAAAGTACAAGAGAAGTTCTTTAAAATGTTTAATTATAAAAAGAATGAACGAGATGCTTTGGTACTTTCCTTCGAAGATAAAGATCCTGTATTTGCAGCTAGAGTTACTCAATTTGCCATTAATCTATTAGATCAACATTACCGAACCATGTCGAATGGGAATCATGCGAGTATGTTGAA
>JAHDCJ010000024.1:5821-20643 GCA_020629935.1 Saprospiraceae bacterium
CCCAATGGTTTAGCTACAGATTTACCCACAGAACCTTTAATTGTGGGCTTAATGGTCTGTTACTTACTTTATGCTTTAGGCAATCTTAAAAATTTTACTGGACAGTTTATTCGGCATCCTTTAGTCCTAATTCTGTTCCTTCATTTGGGATGGATGTTAGTTACTGTGGTCAATTCAGAAATTTTTGTCGTTTCCCTTAAGTTTTTTATTGCCAAGCTTTGGTATGTCGTCACCTTCGTGTTTGTCACGGCTTTATTTATGCGTAAAGAAAAAGACATAAAGTTGATGATTTGGATCATTTTTATTCCATTAACTATAGCTACTTTTCAAAGTTTTATTCGTCAATATTTAAATGATTTTGCTTTTGATCAGGTGCATTTTGCGATGAAACCGACCTTTCGAAATCATGTAAGTTATGCCGCTATTTTAGCTTTATTTATTCCTTTTATGTGGTTTGGGAGGCATTGGTATAAACCCATGTCATTTAAGTGGAATTTATTAGTCGGAGGGATTTTGTTTTACTTGGTGGCAATTTACTTTTCTTATACCCGAGCGGCTTATATTGCCGTATTTTTATCGGCTGCTTCCTATTTTGTAATCCATTTTAGACTAATGAAAATTAGTTTGGCTTTAGGGACCATAATCGCCGTAGCTTTTATAGGAAGCTTATTTGTCAATAATGCCTACCTAGAATATGCACCCAATTTTGAATCTACCATCATGCACACCGAGTTTGATGACTTATTGGCTGCAACGTATAACCTAGAAGATATTTCTACGATGGAGCGTGCGTATCGATGGGTAGCCGCGGGCTTTATGGTAAAAGATAAGCCGATTATGGGCTTTGGTCCAGGTAACTTTTATAATTTCTATAAAGAATATACCGTGACCAGTTTTACGACTTATGTAAGTGACAATGAAGATCGGTCAGGATTACACAATTATTATTTCATGATTTTGGTAGATCAAGGTCTTTTTGGTTTTATTCTTTTCATGGTATTGATTTTTGCTATGCTTATTATTGGCGAACGGGTTTATCATGAAAGTCCAACAGAATCAAGAAAAAACTTATTACTCATGGTCTTATTATCTACGATTGTGATTGATGTATTTTTATTAATTAACGATATGATAGAAACAGATAAAGTTGGTTCATTTTTCTTTATCAACCTAGCGATTATTGTAAATTTAGACCTTGCAAACAAACGAGATAGAAAGAAATTGCGGATAGTTGCCAAAAATGGAGTAGACCAATAAGATATACTTTACAAAAACCCCAAAAAACTTTTTATCTTTGCGGCTGTTATATAGATATTAAATCAATAAATAAAAAATCAAATTATGGCTTTCGAACTTCCTAAGTTGCCTTATGCATATGACGCATTAGAGCCGCATATCGATGCAAAGACAATGGAAATCCATCATGGAAAACACCACAACGGGTATACCAATAAATTAAATGCAGCAATTGAAGCCGCAGGTATTGGAGGAAAAGATATTGAACATTATCTTACTATTGAAGATAATGCTGGTATCCGAAATAATGCTGGAGGATATGTTAATCATAAACTATTTTGGACTGTAATGTCTCCAAATGGTGGTGGTAATCCAACGGGTGCTATTGCAGAAGCAATTGATAAGGCTTTTGGTTCTTTTGATGCATTCAAAGAAAAATTTTCTGCAGCAGCAAAAACTCGATTTGGTTCAGGATGGGCTTGGTTGATCGTGCAAGCTGACGGAAGTTTAGCAGTGACGTCTACACCAAATCAAGATACGCCTGCAATGTCTTTTGCAGAAGTAAAAGGAACTCCAATCCTTGGCTTAGATGTTTGGGAACATGCTTATTACCTGAATTATCAAAATCGTCGTCCTGATTATGTAGGTGCATTTTTTAATGTCATCAATTGGGAAGAAGTGAATAAACGATACGCTGCAGCAAAATAATTTTTGTGTAGAAATAAAAAACGGGCGTATTTTTAAATACGCCCGTTTTTTTTATCCTTGATGGGTATCTGGAATCCCGTGTCCTGTGTCTCCTCCCCGTTTCCATGCGATATATTCTGCAAGCTTTATCAGTTCGATATATCCTGTATCTTCTAGGTTATCTGGTAAGGTAACGACTTCCATAAAATCAATATCCATAGCGGCACTTTTCTCGCCAATTGCCGTGTCTAAAAGTAAAAAGGTTCCTGTAACAAAAGCTTGATCTTCTTCTTTGGTATAATCTTTATGTCCAATCCGTAACCCAATGGCTTCTGGATGATCTGGATGTTCTAAAGGAAGGAACGACATTTGATGCGCATCAAATTCGATATCATGATATTTTAAGACAAAATCAAAACCATGTGCAGGTTTAAAAGGAATAATCTTCCAATTTGGAATTTCAGGTGCTTGACGAACCAATCGCTCGACTTCTCCAAAATAATCTAAATTACCTTCAGCGGAAATGATGAGTTCTGTAGGTTGGTTTGGCTTTCCACCAATTTGAAAATATAAATCAGGACAAACTTCATGCAAACGATTGAGTAGTTCATCTAAGAGTTCTTCTCTTTGTTCACTTTGGTTTAATTGTTCAAAACGCGTATGGTTTTCAGCAAACCAAGTCCAAAAAGATTGGGGATCAGTCATTGATTTATTTTTTTGAAGATAAAAAAGATTGAAATTCTTTAATAGATGAATTAAAAGAGAATACTTCTGCTATGGTTTCAAAGTTTTCTGGATCAAAAGTATATGGATAACTGTATTTTACAAATTCTAAACGAGTAGATTCAAAGTTAAAGATTTGAGCAATACGCGCCACTTGATCGCTAGATAAACATCTCTTTTTGGCGATAGCCTTTGCAGCAATTAAACGTTCATCTGAAAAATCTTTCCCTTTAAGGATAGCCAAAGATTTTTCAAATTGAGATTTAGCGCATGGTTGATCACAAGGACGAGTGGTGTTACTATCGGTTTGTTCTTTTGTAGAAGATATTTCTTCTTTGGGTTCAGGTTCAGGTACGATTTTTTCTTCTTTAGGCTTTTCGTCTTCAACTAAAGGAATATGGACAGATTGTACGCTGTCTAATTTTGTAGAATCTACAAGAATTTCAACAGGACTACTATCTTGTGGTTGGATGATTTCTTCGATAGGTTCAGGGAGCTCTTCAATAGGAACAGCAGGAGTATGCTCTTCGGGTAAATCATTCCACGCTTCTTTTTCAATGGCCTCAGGAACATTTTTCCTCAAAAAATCATCAAAGGTTTCTTTATGGTTTTTTTGAAAAAATAAGATGCGATTTAAATAAAAATTTTCAGGATCATGGGTATTTTGAAAACCAAAAATAATGAAATCTAAACGTTCAGATTCTTTAGGAATCATCAAGGCTAAATCATTGATTTGTTGTGCAGTTAGGCAATTGATCTTTACAAATTCTCGAATGACTTCTGTACGATTGCCTGGAATGAAGATAAATTGGTCACGTTGAGGTTTGAATGCTTTTTGACTTAGCGGTTGATCACAAGGAGGCTGTTGCGATTTAATCGTTAAAGAAAGTGTATCTACAGGCTCTATCTGAGCATGTATAGAAAAGAAAGCACAAGAAAAAATAAGAATAGATAGAAATGCTTTTTGCATAGGACAAAGATATGCAGGATGACTTAAATTAAGGAATAAAAAAAATGCCTTGGAATATGTATTCCAAGGCATTTTATATGGTTAATCAGTGTTTACTGATTGTTTTCTAATTTTACAACAGTTGGTTTAACTTCATTTGTTGTAGTTGTAGTCGTTGTTTTAGACTTCGTACAAGCAGTCTTAGACTTCGTACAAGTTTTAGCTGGAGCAGCATTTGTAAGAGAAGTAGACTTTGCAGCAGATTTTGTGCAAGCAGTCTTAGACTTCGTACAAGTTTTAGCTGGAGCAGCATTTAAAGAAGTAGACTTTGCTTCCGCAGATTTAGTACAAGCTGCTTTTTGAGCTTTTGTACAAGTTTTAGCTGGAGCAGCGTTTAAAGAAGTAGACTTTGCTTCCGCAGATTTAGTACAAGCTGCTTTTTGAGCTTTTGTACATTGTGTTTTAGATTTAGTACAAGCCGCTTTAGTTGTAGTTCCTGTTTTTACAGCCGCCGCTTTTTTACCTTTACAGCAATCTTTATCACAGTTGTCACCACAATCTTTTTGAGCAGCAACAGAAGCTGTTTTAACTACCGTTCTTTCCGTAACATAAGTTTTTCCAGAAGTAGGACATACTTTAGTTTCTTTAATAGTTACTGTTTCAGGAGCGTCAGCAGTTTTTAAAGTAGCCGCAGTAGCTGTAGCAGTTTTAGATTTAGTACATGCAGTTTTAGACTTTGTACAAGCAGTCTTTGATTTTGTGCATTGTGCATTGATCGTAGAAGTTCCTACGAAAGCAAATACAGCGCATAATAGAAGTAATTTCTTCATGGTTATTTAGTGTTTTAAAAGTTTTAAATCAATTTATATCAATGTGTTTTCAAAAATAATAAATTCAAGTGGTTATTGCAAAATGAAATCACAACTTGTCGTGTATTTAACGATTTTTATTAATCATTTAACATTTTTATTAGTTTTTACACCTTAATTAGACGTAAAAACAAATAAATAGTTACACTCTTGCAATCATTGTTCGGTTACCTTTGACTTTTTGGTCAATATCTACAAGGATTTCGGCGTCTTTAGGTAGGAATAGATCAACTCTTGAGCCAAACTTTATGAATCCCAAATCTTTTCCTTGAATAACCTGCATTCCCTCATCTACATAATTAACAATTCGCTTAGCTAATAAGCCCGCAATTTGTCGCATTAAGACTTCTACTTTCCCATTATCAATAACTACTGTAGTTCGTTCGTTTTCTGTAGATGATTTCGGATGCCAAGCTACCAAATATTTTCCCGGATGGTATTTAAAGTAGTTTACTTTACCACTAATTGGAGTACGGTTTACATGTACATTGGTGGGAGACATAAAAATAGAAACTTGAATACGTTGATCGTCAAAGTATTCTTTTTCTTCTACATTTTCAATAACTACAATCTTTCCGTCTGCTGGTGCATAAATAATGTTTTCGTCAGGTAGTAATAAGTCTCTATTTGGGTTTCTAAAAAACTGTAAAACTAATAGAAACAATACTACAGATATGATGACTGTAGTCCATAAAACGCCTTGATTTAAGGGAAAGAAATAGAACATAGCACCATTTAAAATACCGAGTAAGATAATGGTGTTGATGATATATTTCCAACCTTCTTTATGAATTTTAAAAAGCATGGTTTAATACGTTTAGGTTTGATGAAAACCTCAAAATGTGAGTGGAATTTTTATCGTTCTTTAGTTCCTGGGTGTTTGGTGTTCTCACAAAATTCAGATTCTCAATAAAATAAAATAGGTTATTTTGTTGGTTTTTATATGTTTAAAACATTAATAATCAGTTGGCTAATTGTAGTTTTAATGCTCTTGTTCATTTCGCACGTATTGCAAAACGCCCCAATTTAACAAAAAAAAATACTTATGGTTTATCTTTAATTAAAACTGGGTGAACAAATAACGAGAATAATTGCCGTATATTTCCTTATTCACTGACATTTTATTGTCAATAATGCTAAAATGTTAAGATTTTGTTAAAACTAGAAGCTAAATTTAGCTTGGCCAAATTTCGAGAAGAAACCAAGAAAAAGGAAGGGTAAAGATAACGGCATCAAAGCGATCAAGAAAACCTCCATGTCCAGGCATGAAACTCCCAGAGTCTTTTATTCCAAGACTCCGTTTCCACATCGATTCTATTAAATCACCTGTAGTAGCAAAAATGGTAGTCATCCCGCCTAAAACAACCCATTGAATCATGGTCAATTCTCCCATGACAAAATAAACTAAAACGGCTACGATCATGGTACTTATAAAACCACCGATTGAACCTTCCCACGTTTTCTTTGGAGAAATACGTTCAAAAAGTTTCGTTTTACCAATTTGAGAGCCGATCAAATAAGCAAAAGCATCATTAGCCCAAACCAATAACAAAAGTCCTAAAACTAGATTTGGACGAAATCCTTCCCCAATGGCCATGTCTATTAATAATGCGAAAGGAATGCCTAGATAAATGATACCTAGCATAGCTAAACCCACATTACGAAAAGGATCTTTTGCTGAGGCACTCAACTCAAAGATCATAAAACCCAAAATAAACAGCAAATAACCGCCGAGGATGATCTTTAAAAGGGATACTGAAAAGGGATACCCAAGGAGGTGAATGGCCATTAAAACAAAAGGAACCACTCCAATTTTTATCGCATAACTCAACTGAAAAGTTTTGTGTTTGCTTTCTTGAGTCTTGAAAGAAAGATTAAATAATTCCCATAAACAGCCCACTAAGATTACAAAAAATAAAAGCGTTAATGAATAAGAATGGGAATAAATTCCAGCAATCATTATCGCAACAAAAATGACGGCAGTGATTGCACGTGTTTTTAATCCACTCATTCTTCGGTCTTTTTTATCAAATTAATTGCCTTTACAGCCATTTCCTGAAAGGTATGTAATTCTAAGTGCCCAATCGGATACATCGAATCTTGTTTATTTATTATTGATGTTGGAATATCGTGTTCTTCCAACAAATTGCGTAGTATATTAATATGAATACTATCTGTACTACTGTATATCCGAACCCACTTCTTGCTCATAGTATAATTGATTTTCTTTACTTTGTTTTTGAAATAAATAAATAATTAAACCCGAAATTATGATAGTCAAAATATTCACATACCAAGGGAAGTAGTCCATATTTTCTAAATGAGTAGAACTATCCGATTGGACTAAAAAATACTGTGTGATTACCTGTCCTGCATTATTCACAAAATGAGCCAAAATGGGCACCCATAAACTGCCTGTCCAATACAACAAATAACCCAATAAAGCGCCTAAAATAAGTCGAGGGAAAAATCCTGCAAATTGCATATGTATTGCACTAAATAAGAAGGCCGTGACCCAAATCGCAAGGTGAGGATTGGAAAAGGTTTTATAAAAAATACGTTGTAAAACGCCTCTAAATAATAGTTCCTCTCCAATGGCAGGTATAACACCTACTACAAGTACATTAAACCACAATATACTTGGACTATCCATCACTAAAAAAGCTTCAAATAGCTTTTTCGAACCGAGTTCCATCAACTGGAAACTCTCCGGTAAAGGGATTAAACGATTCCAATAATAAATGAGTTGAATTGCAGGAAAGGCTAGTATAATTAATAATATACCAAGTAAAATAAATTTTGGGGAAGCTAACCGATTAAGAAATAATCGTTTAAATGGCCTTACTTTATAAACAAAGCCAATGAAAAAAAGACTTGGCAACCAAAAGGTAAAAATATGACTGACCATTTGTATAATCCGAACGGCATTAATTTCTTGCATCGAAGATGTGGCCGAAATAGATGAAACATAGCCATTGAGATCATCAATCCCAAGTTGAGGTGTTAAGGCATTCATCACTAAAGCCCCTAATACAAAACTGAGTAAAAAGGAGAAACTTAGGATAAACCAGTCGAAAAGCAATGTTTTTCTTAAAGGACTTTCGTTTGAAATCATTATTGCGGTGAAAATTTTCGTAAATTTACACCAATTTTTTAGTTCTCCTAAAATCTGTCTTAGGGAACAAAGCCGATTTCATATACGTTAAGCTATTTGGAGAAGCCAAAAATATAGGAAATATCATCTATGATAAAAATTGGAAATATCGATTTGGGAGAATTCCCTTTACTACTTGCACCAATGGAAGATGTAAGTGATCCACCTTTTCGTGCCTTGTGTAAACAACATGGCGCGGATATGATGTACACCGAATTTATTTCGGTAGAAGGCTTGATTCGAGATGCAAGAAAAAGTGTCCAAAAGCTGGATATTTATGATTACGAACGCCCCGTAGGTATTCAGATTTTTGGAGCAGAAATTGATTCCATGAAACGGGCTGCCGAAATTGTTGAAGAAGCAAAACCCGAAGTTTTAGATATTAATTATGGCTGCCCAGTTAAAAAAGTAGTTTGCAAAATGGCAGGCGCAGGAATTTTGCAAGACATTCCTAGAATGGTAAAATTGACCGAAGAAATCGTAAAATCGACTTCTTTACCTGTTACTGTAAAAACACGTTTAGGTTGGGATAGCAATACTTTATTTATTGAAGAAGTTGCCGAACGCTTGCAAGATGTGGGTATTAAAGCATTAAGTATTCATGGTCGTACCCGTAAGCAAATGTATAAAGGCGAGGCTGATTGGACCCTCATCGGAAAGATTAAAGAGAATCCTCGAGTACATATACCCATTTTTGGAAATGGAGATATTAATAGTCCAGAAAAAGCCAAATTGTATAAAGAAAGATATGGCGTCGATGGGATTATGATTGGTCGTGCTTCGATCGGAAACCCTTGGATTTTTAACCAAATTAAACATTATCTACAAACAGGTGAAAAATTAGCAGATCCTTGTTTGTCAGAACGAGTTGAAGCGGCCAAACAACACCTAAGACATTCTATTGAATGGAAAGGGGAGAAGTTGGGAGTCCTTGAAATGAGAAGACATTATACCAATTACTTTAGAGGGTTGCCTGGGGTAAAAACGTATCGTTCTCAGTTAGTTACTAGCTTGGATATTGATCATTTATATGCAGTAATGGACGAAATTGAGGAGAAATATAAAGATTGGACTCCAGAATCAGTGACCTCAGTTTAAATTATTGACTTATATCTGATTTAATCCTATATTTGTGCCCGTAAACTCCAAGTCAACTCAATTCACTTAATTCAATTTTTTAACTAAAACATTTTTAATGAAAAAAGTATACTTTTTACTTTTTAGCGTCACGGCTTTGTTTTGTTCAAAAACAATAACGGCCCAACAAATGATGGGATTACATACCAGTAATTATGCAGGTATTTACAATATCCATTTTCAACCAGCTGAAATCGTAGATAGTCGATTTAAATTCGATATGAATCTCCTAGCAGGTATAGGAACCGTAGACAATAATTATATTGGAATCCAACGTTCTAATTTGTTTGATCAAACTGCCTATGATGATCCCGAATTTGCAGATAAATATTTGATTGAACGACTCAATGGTAAAGCTAAACATGCTTTTGTCAATGGAAGTATTCAAGGTCCTTCGTTTATGTTTTCTTTCTTAAAGAAAAATGCATTAGCTTTTTCAACTCGAGCGAATGTCGTTACCAATGTAGAGGGCGTTTCTGAAGATTTAGCCCAGCTATTATTTTCAGAGTTAAGCGAACCTTCTTTATTAAATGTAAATATTGAAAACAAAAACTTCTCTGCGCAAACTACAGGTTGGATTGACTATGGAGTTACCTACGGAAGAGAAGTGTTAAACAAAGGAAACCATTATCTTAAAGGAGCAGTTACTGGAAAACTTTATCAAGGTCTTGGTAATTTCCACTTATTCTCTGATAATCTCAATGTACT
Source organism: Saprospiraceae bacterium (assembly GCA_020629935.1). Lineage (GTDB taxonomy): Bacteria > Bacteroidota > Bacteroidia > Chitinophagales > Saprospiraceae > JAHDCJ01. Next base: position 15,285 of record JAHDCJ010000024.1, read on the forward strand.
TTTTACACAAAATGATTCTCTTCAAGTAACCGATTCAGATGTTTCTTATGGGCACTCTGATAATATTGGTTTCACAGAGGATGAAGAAATTAACTACGAAATAGTCAGTAAGCCTTCTTTTGGATTTGATTTAGGTGTGGTATACGAATTCCGACCAAACCAAGAACAGTACACTTATGAAATGGACGGGAGAAATGATTGGGTAAGAAGAGATCAAAATAAATATAAGTTTAAACTTGGCCTTTCTTTGACAGATATGGGAAGCTTACGATTTACTAAAGGAGGAAATAGTTCTAGCTTCTATGCCAATACAGGCCCTATCGACTTGGACGAATTTGAACCAGATGATATTGAACAATTAGACAGTATTTTAAATACTAAATATGTAGTTACGGGGGACTTTGGTTCAAATTATAAAGTACGGATGCCGATGACGATAAACATTACGGCAGACTATAATATTTGGCGAGGATTTTATGCAAATGCCACAGCATCCATTGCACCCGCTTTTCGAAATGATCCACACAAAATGCGCTATGTAAGTCGTTTTAGCCTTACTCCACGCTTTGAACACAAATGGGCTGGTGTTTCTATCCCATTATCTTATGATGCTTTTGGTAACTTTAAACTGGGATTGGGCACACACTTAGGACCATTAATTCTAGGAACAAATGACTTATTCTCTTTTATAGGAAACAAAGTAATCTATGGAGGAAATGTGTATGCTGGCTTACGTATTCCTATTCCATATGGTAAAAAGAAAGATCGAGATAAAGATTTAGTTTCTAATCGGATGGATGATTGTAAAAAAGAACCTGGCACATGGGAAAATAAAGGTTGTCCGGATATGGATAAAGATAAAGATGGTGTACTTGATGCCGATGACCAATGCCCAGAAACTCCAGGACTTGCGGATCTTAATGGCTGCCCAGATAAAGACGGAGATAAAATCATTGATTCTAAAGATGTTTGTCCTGATACTCCAGGATTAGAAAAATTCGATGGTTGTCCAGATTCAGATGGAGATAATATTATCGACCAAGAAGATCAATGCCCAACCGTTGCTGGTGAAGCTAAGTTTATGGGTTGCCCCGATTCTGATAAAGATGGTCTTATGGATAAAGAAGATGATTGTCCACAAACTGCAGGACCAAAAGACAATAAAGGTTGTCCTTATGGAGATGCGGATAATGATGGATTATTAGATAAAGAAGATGATTGTCCACAAACACCAGGGCCAAAAGAAAACAAAGGTTGTCCATTCGGAGATGCGGATAATGATGGCGTTTTAGATAAAGAAGATGCCTGTCCACAAACGCCTGGACCAAAAGAGAATAAAGGTTGTCCTTGGCCAGATATGGATGGAGATACCGTTTTAGATAAGGATGACAAATGTCCAAAAACACCTGGAGAGGTCGCTTTAAATGGATGTCCTAAAGTTGAACAAGAAGAGAAAGAAATTATTACTAGTGCTTTTGATAATTTAGAATTTGAAACAGGAAAAGCGATTATTCGTAAAATATCTTATAGCTCTTTAGATCGCTTAGCTGCATTAATGGTAAAGAAATCAAATTATCGATTATCGATTGCAGGTCATACAGATAGCGTAGGTTCAGCAGAGAATAACTTAGCATTATCTCAAAGAAGAGCAGGAGCTGTACGAGACTATTTAATCAAAAAAGGCGTACGCGCTGATCGATTTGATGTGGTGGGTTATGGAGAAGCTCAACCTATTGATACGAATGATACTCCAGAAGGAAGACAACGAAATCGACGTGTAGAATTAAAATTAAAATTTGATTAAAGGGAAGAAGATCTCTTTAAAACATAAGAAAATTGGGGCTTCTCTAAGATGGGAAGCCCTAATTTAAAATTTTAAATTACCGTTCAAATGTATTACATTGCAGGAAAGTGGCCATATATATGATTTATATCATGTATTTAGTGTCCAATTTATATAATTTTTTAAATATCAAACTTAGTTAAATCATGGGTTTATTTTCATTTTTAAAGAACGCAGGTTCTAAAGTATTAAAAGAGAAGGAAGTAGAAATTCGTCAAGCGCAAGCAGGAGGAATGGTACAAGATATGATCAATCAACAAAAAGCCTCTACTTTAGTGGCATTAGTTGAAAGCATGAACTTGGAGGTTAGTCACCTTGATGTTCAAGTTATGGGAGAAAAAGTAACAATTTCTGGTGCGGTAAATTCGTACGAAGATCGGGAAAAAGTTATTCTTACCGTGGGTAATGTCAATGGCATTGCTGAAGTAGAAGATAACATTGAAGTATTAGAGCCTTTAGAAGAAGTAGTAGAAGCTAATTTCTATACCGTAGAAAAAGGAGATTCTTTGAGTAAAATTGCAAAAGCTCAATATGGTGATGCAATGAAATACCCACTTATTTTCGAAGCAAACAAACCGATGTTATCTGATCCTAGTAAAATTTATCCAGGTCAGGTTTTACGTATTCCACCTTTAATGGCATAAGAATAAAAAATAAGACTGAAGTCTTCCCGAATCTTGTACAAATCAGGATTCGGGCTTTTTTTTGTGAAAAAGAAGGCTAAATTATGCCATTTATTTTTGACAAAATAACCTAGACGGATTTATGATGTTTTTGAACAAACGACTAGAATAATATAGGTTTTCCTGCTTTATGTCGCTGCCTTACCAATAACCCAAAACCAATTCCAAGAACAATTAAAATTAACGCAATAATTTCTGCTTGTGTTAAATCTACACCAAAAGAATTATACGATTCATTCACTCGAAATCGTTCGATAAAAAATCGCTCAATCCCAACGAAAATGAGATAGATACTAAAAAGTCCACCTGCAATTTGAACGCGTTTTCGAATAGACCATAGAATGGCAAAAATGACGAGTGCCATCAAGAATTCATATACGGAGGTTGGATAAACCATTGGACTTAATTTGGTGCAATATCGAGCTTCACATCCTTCTATCATTAAAAATTCATGTCCTTTACTATTGATTACATTATTAGGGTAGTCATAGGCATATAACCAATCTGGGAGAAAACTCATCCAAGCTGGTTTATTGGCCAATTCACTTACAATTCCCCAATCGCCATCTCCTGAAAAATGACATCCTAATCGTCCCACTCCATAAGCCAAAATGAGTGCGGGGGCTGCGGCATCCATAATATGAATTACGGCAATTTTTTTTCGTTTACAATACCAAAAAATAAATAAGAATCCTCCAATCAATCCTCCAAAAAAGGCCATCCCACTTCCAGAGAAAAAGGTACCTACAGGATCAGCTACAAACTCTGGCCAAATCTCAGGGTCAACAATAGCAAATAACTTCGAACCAATAATACCTGATATCGCAGCAGCAATGATTAAATCACCTGTTTTATCATGAGGATAAACCGTACTTTCTACTACTTTGGGCGTATCCAAAACCAATCGTTTTCTGTCCCAATACCAAAATGCGCCTATGAGTAAAGCCCCAATAATACCCCCTAAAAAGTTTCCACTAGGGGAAAGAATAATGGAAGCAGCATCGGCCTTGAAAACAGCCAAATTGCTAATAATATATGGAATTTTATAGCCTAAGAAAAAGCCTAAAAGGCCTGGAAAAAAGGCTTCAGCTAGAGTAGGTTGCGCACCTACGGTAGTTCGTACCAAAGAACCTTTCAATAGACCATCTGCTGCTTTTCTACGTAATTCTTTATGTACCACAATGCCTGCGGCCACAAAAGCCATTGCCAAAAAGAAACCAAAAGTTTTGATTAGAGATAACCAATTGTCTGGATCGGTACCAAACCATTTATGAAATAAGTATGAAAAATCTGGATACATGAGTTGAATTTTTAGGGCTCATCAATAAACCCTAGCACAAAAAACGCTATTTTTTAATTCTTTTATATACGTAAAGAAAGATATAACGCTTATTTAACAAAAATAATTTATTCGATGTCTTAAACTAAAACAGCCAATGAAGATTCCATATCACCAATCGCTCCAATTTGATTGAGTTGTACTTCTTTAATTTGATGGAGTAATTCGGTTTGTAAAGGCATTCTAATTTTTACATAATTATCAGTAAAACCAGCCATATAACCCGCTTCCTTACTTTTTTCAAACAAGACTTTTCGGATTTGACCTTCGTGTTGACTATAAAAGAAACGACGTTTTTTCTCTGATAAAATACGAAGCATTTCATTACGTCTTCTACGTTCACCAACCTCAACAACTTCGTCCATTGCCGCAGCTGGAGTATTGGCTCTTTCTGAATAGGTAAACACATGTAGATAAGATACATCCAATTGATTTACAAATTCATAACTAGTCAAAAAATCAGCTTCTGTTTCTCCTGGAAATCCTACAATAACATCTACACCAATACAACAATGTGGCATGACAGATTTGATATAAGCCACGCGATTTGCATACAATTCGCGGTTATATCGTCGACGCATGATCTTCAATTGTTTGTCATTACCTGATTGAAGAGGAATATGGAAATGAGGTACAAATCGTTTAGATTGCGCCACAAAATCAATGATCTCATTGGTCAATAAATTGGGCTCAATAGAGGAAATTCGGAAACGCTCAATGCCTTCTACTTCATCCAATGCTTTGATCAAATCTATAAATAGCGCTTCTTTCTTCGGACTTACTCCTTCAATCACTTCGGTTCCATTGCCAAAATCACCAATATTAACGCCAGTAAGTACAATTTCTTTAACCCCCATTTGAGCAATCTTTCGCGCGTTAGCTACTACATTCTCTACAGTATCACTTCTACTTTTACCTCGCGCTTGAGGTATGGTGCAAAAGGAACATTTATAATTACAACCATCTTGTACTTTTAAAAAAGAACGTGTTCGATCACCAAAAGAAAAGGCATTGACAAACTCATTGGTTTCTCTAATGTCACCTGCTTGGATCAAACCTTTTCCAGTCACTTTAGTCAAGTCGTCAATAAATTCTACAATGCGGAATTTTTCTTTTGCTCCCAAAACTAAATCTACTCCAGGAATTTCTGCAATTTCTTTAGGTTTCAATTGAGCATAACAACCAATAACCACTACAAAAGCATGAGGCGCTTTCTTCAAGGCTTGACGAACAATTTTTCTACATTTTCGATCTGCAAAATCAGTTACAGAACAAGTATTGATGACATAAACATCCGCCCCATCTTCAAATTTTTGAATAGCATAGCCATTGTCTTCAAAAAGACGCCCTATACTCGAGGTTTCGGAGTAATTAAGTTTGCACCCTAAGGTGTACATTGCAACGGATCTTGGAGTAGCCATAGAAAGGCAAAAATAAGGAAATTTTATGATATATGGTAGAGGCGTATTGCAATACGCCCATTACCATATATCA
>JAHDCJ010000024.1:20743-32248 GCA_020629935.1 Saprospiraceae bacterium
TTACCATATATCATATTTCCTCTACATCGAGTTTATCGAGTAAAGCATTAAGCTTTTGATGTAGCAGGGTCATGTCTTTTTGTAAAAGATTAATCTTATGTTCTAAGTTGATTTTTTTCTCTTTAAAACCATTGATTTTTTTCAAACGATCTTCAAAATTACGGGTGTCAGATTGTAAGAAGATATCTAGTAATTCATCGGGTTGAAGTACTTTATTTCTTCCGTCTTCTCGAATTTTATAATTACCACCGGAAGTACAATAAGGTTTATATTTTCCAGTCGGAATTTCTATTCTATAAAACGGAGTTTTTCCATTATTTTCTACAATAATTTCTACATCAATAGGCGGAAAACAACTAAAAGCACGGTTGTTAATAAGTAGTTTCATGGCATCACTCACCTCACATCCCACCACTTTACCTTTTTGACGACCTTGGTCATCTTCTACTTCATCAATACCTAATAGAATGGTACCTCCAGTACTGGAGTTGGCAAAAGCTACTAAGTCATCAGAGGTGACTCCTTTGGCACTACGCTTAAAATCAAGTTCTTGATTTTCATCACCTGCAATTAATCGTTTTGCTCGAGCAGAAATACCTTGAAATACACTTTTTTGTTGTGACAAAATCTTTAGTTTCCTTCAAATTAATAGGAATTAACGACTTTGGCAAGTCTATTGGAACACTATTTTCTTTCTAGCCACTATTTCCCCAGATTCTGAACGAATAAGCACAAAGTAAACGCCTGAAAATAAAGCACCTCGACTTAGTTGAATTTCTTGATTTGAAGGAATAGGTTGTGTTAAAATGGATTGTCCCATTATATTGTATAACTCTAAGTGAAAAGGCGTAGAATAATGGGAGGTTTCTAATGTGAGATTTACATAATCAAAGGCAGGGTTTGGCGCAATTCTTAGTTCCAAATCTATATCTTGGGGATTAGGATTGTCAGTATCTACTAAAAGAAAAAGATCAGGAAAAACAGTTCCTGTAGTATCTCCATTTTTTACATATCCTTCTAATCGTTCTTGGTAACCAAATTCAAATTGAGACATACTCGTTAGTGTTAGTCCTAAGCCTTCTTTATAGACCAATTGATCCAATTCATAAGTTATCGCAGGTTCTAGAGAAATAATGCTTTCGTTATCACTCGTGTCTTGATAAAAACAACAGGTATAACCATCGGCCAATTGGGTTTGAATACCAATGTCTTTGCTATATAAACCTTCCTCATCAATATAATGATGAGCAAAACTACTTACTGGATTATCGAAGTCATAATTGCAATCACTGATACTTCCAGGAAAATAATATCGCTGATTTTGATTTAAGTTAGAAGGATGGCTTTCTTCCAAAATAATATCCATGTTAAAGGTAGAAGAATCTACCCAAAGAAAGGCTCCATAGTTTTGAATATATTCTCGTTTAATTTGATAGACTTTATAACGCAAAGTATCTCCAATTTGCGTCTTATCTAAAACCGTAACTTTACGTTTGCCCCATCTAAAATCTTGATTCGAACTGGAGTTTCGATAAAAGTCATATTGAAATACATCGCCAATATCAAAGTTATAAAAATCTGCCATACTAGGAGGTGCTTCGCCCAATTGTCGATTTTCCAAAGCGACCAGATTAACTAAATTTGAACTGGAAGGAATTGCAACCATTCCATGATTCTTCGATAAAATAAGTTGGTCTCCATTGGAAAACGCAATGCGTTTTAAAGAGTCTAGTGTTCCAAAAATAGAAGCTGAATACACCGAGTCAACCATTGCTGTAATTCCATTGGTCATGACCGCGGTCCAATTGTCTCCTAAACTCGCTTGGGGCTGAATCAACCAATCTTCCGCTCCTGAAAGATAGTAGGTGTTCATATCTACTTTTTTCATCGTCTTGAAAAACAAAGGGCTTTGTTCCAGATTGATTTCAAAAGAATAAAAATTTCCACATGGATTAACCACATCTCCACAACTTTCACAATAACGATCTACTTTATTAAAATAATAAATAGAATCATTCCCTTGTGTTTGGATGGAGTCCACCCAAATAGAATAATCAAATACATCACTACCTAGATTTTTATAATGCGCAATATCTTGGGAGGAAAACAATTGCCAATTTTGAGCAGAAATTGAAAATGAAATGAATAGGCAAATACAGCAGGTGAATAAACGTAAGTTCATAGTGTTTATTTTGGGGTTAAATAAAAATTGGAAACAACTTTAATAAAGGGGGGAAGTATTTTTCAAGAGAAGTTAAATCTCACGAATGGTCTTATTTAATGGTACCCAAAATATCAATATGTCCCTATTCTAAACGGAAAAAAATAAAAAATAGAAACCATATTACAATTGATTTACTTAATTATCACTCCGCACTAATTTATCTCAATAGAATGATTATTTTTGTACCTTATTGAAATAAATCGTTACAAAAATAGTTTTCTCCTTATGAATATCTTATTACTCGGAAGTGGTGGCAGAGAATATACGTTAGCTTGGAATATGAGCCAAAGTCCATTATGCGATCAACTTTACATCGCTCCAGGAAATGCAGGAACTCCAACCTTTGGAATCAATGTAGCCATAAATCCAAATGATTTTGACCACATTGCTCAATTCGCTTTGGAAAATCAAGTTGACATGATTGTGGTTGGACCCGAAGAGCCTTTAGTTAGAGGTATTGTTGACTATTTTAAAAAGGATGAAAAACTAAAACACATTCACCTCATTGGCCCCGCAGGACAAGCCGCACTTTTGGAAGGAAGTAAAGCTTTTGCTAAACGGTTTATGGAAACGTATGATATTCCTACCGCCGCTTATCAAGAATTTTCATCTGCCAATATCGATGAAGGATTAGCCTATATCGCTACACAAACTCCACCCATTGTATTAAAGGCTGATGGCTTAGCCGCAGGTAAAGGCGTTTTAATTCTAGATAATATTCCCGAAGCACAAGAAGCTTTTAAAGCAATGCTTGGAGGTAAATTTGGAGAAGCAGGTTCCAGAGTAGTTATCGAACAATTTCTAGATGGAATTGAATTTTCAGTCTTTGCCTTAACTGATGGAAAATCTTATCAATTGCTTCCTGTAGCTAAAGATTATAAACGAATAGGAGAAGGTGATGTTGGATTGAATACAGGCGGCATGGGCGCGATCTCCCCAGTAAGTTTTGTAGATGAAACCTTAATGGAAAAAGTAATACAACGCATCGTCGAACCCACAATCAAAGGTATTCATAAAGAAGGTTTTGATTATAAAGGTTTTGTCTTTTTTGGAATCATCAAAGTAGGCAATGATCCTTATGTCATTGAATACAATTGTCGAATGGGTGATCCAGAAACAGAGGTGGTGATCCCTCGATTGAAAAATGATTTGGTCGCTCTTTTTCAAGCCACTATGAACGGAACCTTAGCCAATCAAACGATTGAAATTGATACCCAAGCTGCCGCCACGATCATGCTCGTTTCTGGTGGTTATCCAGAAGCCTATGAAAAAGGAAAAGTGATTGAAGGTTTAAACCTTGCCACAGATAGTATGCTCATTCATGCGGGTACTAAAATGGAAGATGGAAAAGTGCTTACTAATGGTGGTAGAGTTATGGCTATTACTTCTATGGGAAAAGACTTTAAAGCCGCCTTAGAGATTTCAAAAAAGAATGCACAATGCATACAATTTGAAGGAAAGAATTATCGAAAAGATATTGGCTTTGATCTATAGTTGAAATATTCTATCCAACATATCACCCAATGGATTACTGCTGAAAATATCATCTTAGTCGATCAAGATGCGACCATCCAATTTCTTTGTTTTGATACACGAAAAATTGTACAAGCTCCCAATACACTCTTTTTTGCTTTGGTTGGAGAAAGAAGAAATGGACATCATTTTATTGAAAAAGCCTATGACCTCGGTATTCGAAATTTTGTGGTCAATGAATCCGTAGATCAAGATAAAATGCCTAAGGCTAATTTTTTATTCGTAAAAAATACATTGACCGCATTACAACAATTAACTCAAAATCATCGCCTTCAATTCGATATTCCAGTAATCGGTATTACTGGTAGTAATGGGAAAACTATAGTGAAAGAATGGTTGTTTCAATTGCTCCGAACCGATGATAAAATAGTGCGTAGTCCTAAAAGTTATAACTCGCAAATCGGAGTTCCCATGTCGGTGTGGAGAATGAATAAGTCGCATCAACTAGCGATCTTTGAAGCGGGAATTTCCCAAAAAGAAGAGATGGATAAACTAAGTAATATCATCCAATGTACGCTTGGCGTTTTTACAAATATTGGAGATGCACATAGTTTAGGCTTTGCTTCTATTAAAGAAAAAATAGCGGAGAAAATTAAATTATTTGCCTCAGCAAAAACGATCGTTTATTGTAAAGATCATCGAATAATTGATGATGCTTTTTCAACCATAAAAAATAAAAAATATTTTACTTGGGGACAAGATGCAACTTCCAATTTAATCGTCATTGGAAATGAAATTGTTGATAACCAAAGAGAAATAAAATTAGTCCAAGAAGAAGCAACCGCCACAATCCACTTACCTTTTATTGATGATGCCTCTTTTGAAAATGCAATGCATGGAATAGCCATGATGCGCTATCTTGATTACGACTTTGAGACCATAAAAAAACGCATCCAACAACTCGAACCACTTGCGCTTCGATTAGAACTTAAACAAGGATTGCGCAATTGCGTCTTAGTAAATGATAGTTATAATGCAGACCTGGATAGCCTTCAAATTGGACTTGATTTTTTGCGTCAACAACATAGCAGAGAACGCTTAGTTCTGATCTTGTCAGACATCTTTCAAACAGGTGAAGAGGCTTTGGTGTTGAATCAAAAAATTGCGAATTTAATCAATGAAAAAGAAGTGCAAGATGTGGTCTTGATTGGAGCTGAAATTTTAGGCGTTCAAACTTTTTTAAATAAAACAATTCAAGTGTTTTATTATCCAAGTACGCAACATTTTTTAAAACAATTACATGCCCATAGGTTTCGAAATGCAAGTATCTTATTAAAAGGTGCTCGTTCTTTTGGCTTTGAAAAAATTGCTCAAAAACTAGAAAAGAAATCGCATAACACCGTTTTAGAAATTAATCTAAATGCACTTAAAAACAACCTGAAAGTATATACGAAACACCTTCAGCCAGGAAAGAAAATTATGGCTATGGTCAAAGCTTCAGCTTATGGGAGCGGGAGCTTTGAAGTTGCTCGATTGCTCGAAGTACAAGGCGTAGATTATCTGACGGTAGCCTATCCTGATGAAGGCATGGAACTTCGAGAAGCAGGTATACAGTTGCCCATTATGGTTTTGAATGCACATGAAAATAGTTTCGATGTACTATTACAATATCAATTAGAACCCGAAATATTTAGCTTTAAACAACTGGGTTCTTTTATTCAATTTTTAGAAAAAGAAGAGATAGAAAATCCTTGGCCCATCCATCTAAAATTAGATACGGGAATGCATCGGTTGGGTTTTCAAGAAAAGGACATTAACGCATTAGTAAAAGTAATACAAGCAACCGAATGCGTGAAAGTAAAGTCTATTTTTTCTCACTTAACTTCCAGCGATATTCCTGCTCATGATGCCTTCTCTAAAAAACAATTTTTGTTGTTTGAAAAAATGAAAGATCAACTAAAACCCATTTGTTCAAAAGAGGTCTTAGCTCATTTGTTAAACTCAGGAGGCATCTTACGTTTCCCCAATTATCAACTCGATATGGTACGTTTGGGAATTGGTCTTTATGGAATTGATAGTACTGGAATGGTACAAGAAGAATTGCAAGTCGTTAGCACATTGAAAGCCACCATTTCACAAATAAAAGAGGTGAATCCTTTGGATACCGTAGGGTATAATAGAGCAGGTGAGGTAACAGAACCCAAGCGAATTGGAACCATAAGTATTGGTTATGCAGATGGCTACGACCGGGCCTTTAGTCAAGGTAAAGGCCGTGTTTGGATCAAGGGAAAATTAGCTCCTGTGATTGGCAATGTTTGTATGGATATGACCATCATTGATTTAACCCAAATCCCCAATGCAGAAGAAGGAGATGAAGTGATTGTTTTTGGAAAAGAAATTCCAATTCAACAATTGGCCAAGCAATTGGGCACGATCCCTTATGAAGTATTAACCGATATTTCTTCTAGAGTAAAAAGAGTGTATTACGAAGATTGATCAACCACTTCCATTAAGGTACGAAAAGCCATATACCGATTTAAATAACGTTTAGAATGTGCTTCTTGTAAAGCGGGTGCATGCTTTTCTTGATAAGTTTGAAAAGCCTCCATACTTGGGGAAAGATATTGGATTGCATAGGTGATACCTATGGATTCATCTTCGCCTAAAATGCGACTCAATTTATATTCAGTAAAAAATCCAGTTTTCATTATATCAGGGATATGCGTTTCTTGCATCCACTGAAGCCAATCTTCATTGAGTTTGGTATCTATCTTAACGGTTACATTATAAAGTATCATCTCGAAAGATAAAAAGCTTCGGCTTCTTTCCCAAATTTTTTGAGTTTACTGTATATCGTCACCACGCAATCTACGAAATCGCTTTCGGGCTTCTACCGTTAAGGTACTTCCGGAGTGCTCTTTCAGAATGGTGCCATATAAATCTTTGGCTTTTTCTTTATCACCAAGATGTAATTCGTAGAGCTCGGCTAAATCAAATAATGCATTGTCTGCTCGAATACCATCGGCATAATTATCAATGATTTTTTGAAGATTTTCTTGAGCTAAAGTATATTCCCGTTGCTTTTTATAAATTCTAGATTTCGTATAAAAAAGATCATCTTCCAATGCATGAGCGGGATAAATGGTAGAGATAGAATCTAGCTTAACAAAGGCTTCGTCAAAGCGATTTTGGAAAACAAGTAAATCAGATTCTGCATACATTTTCATAGGCGCTTCAATAGTGTCTAGTCCCCAATGATCCATAATAAAAACAGAGAGGTCAATGGCATCATTAGAGATTAATTCTGAAGTCGATGCTTTTAAGATACTTAACTGAGCTTGTGCCCATTCAAAATCACCATGATAGTAAGATAATTTTGCATTTCTAAATCGAGCTTCTTCACCCAAAATATCATCTTTAAACTCTTTGTCTACTTGAGAGTAGAGTAGGGTAGACTCCCAAATTTCTCCTTTCATTAAATAAAAATCACCAAGATCTAATTTCGATTCTGCTTGAATATATCGATGAATTCCTGGATACCTAATCATCTCTTCCAACAAAGCAATCGACTTGTCCAAATCATTTAAATAAAACGCTTCTAGGCGCGCCAATTCTTTTATGATTCCTGCGGTGGTTTTATTTTTTCCAAACTCATCTAAAAAGGCTTCATACTCTGCTTCAAGACCTACAAGTTCTTCGTTGGTATAATCATAGCCTTCTACGATTTTGGTACGTTTACAGTTAAGTAATTCTTTTTTCGCATTTAAATAAAAGGTACAGGTTTTTCCTTTTTCTTCCACAATGTAATTATAGGCAGTGGAAGCCGTTTCGAAGTCTTTTTCAATAAATGCATTTTTGGCAAAGGAAAATACTCTAGAACCATTTTCTTCTAATCTTCTATCCAATGCACGTACTTGTCGGAAGGCACTTTTAAAATCTTTTTGTTGAATAAAAAGCCAAGTCAACATTTCAGGATAAACCGTTTGGTCAGGATCGTTTTGAATCCGATCGTATAATTGTTTTTTCAACTCCACAAAATCTTCCTCTACCAAATACCGTGTAAAATAAGTTTGTATAGTGACCATTCGTGCGCTATTCACAGAAAGCTCATCGAGGTAACTACCAATCATCAATGGTACATCGCCCTTTCTTCGGTATAAATCACCCAATTGGTAAGCAAAAATCGTTTTGTCTTTTAAAAGTTTTGCTCCTTTGGTGTAGGTTTCCACAGCCAAATCATATTTAGCTAAATTTCGAAAGGAGTTGGCTAAACGGGTTATTTCATTTCGATTTGCAGGTAATAATTTAATGGCTTCTCGAAATTCAATATCAGCCAAGTCGGTTTTAAATTGTTTTTCTAAGAGATTGCCGTATTCTATCCGTAAAGCCCCTTTTTTAGGGTATTTTTTTATTTGCTTAGAAATAGCCGTTTCTGCGGTCTCAAAGTCTTCCATCTTAATAAGGGAAGCCATGTACCGACTAAAATAATAGTCATTATTGTCATTCGTATCAAACAGTTTTTGATAAATAGACGCCGCTTTTTCATATTCTCCATTGACAAAGTATTGTTGCGCCAATTTTGCTTCGTTTTGAGCAAATGCACTTGCCCCAATCAAAAACAAACTCAATAGAATAAAACTAAATTTTTTCATAAACCATTTTTTGTAATGATAAGCCATCATTTTTGACTTTAATCATTTAATACTTAGAACGTATCAATTGCTTGTAAAGTTGCAAATAAAACTTGACGTTAAGTATTATAATTACGTTAAATTAGGCAAATTCTATACCATTCTAAAGGTTTCATCCGATAATGAAGTCAATAATTTGGGGCCTCCCTTATCAGGGCGGTCCTTTACAGGCGCGGCATTCGCCTTGGTGCTGCGCACTTCGCTAGCGCTCACCTTCCAAGCACCTAGGCCAAGCAAGCGGCTAGTAGGACTTTGCTTAATGAAAAAAGCCATGAACAATTATTGCTCATGGCTCCCTAAAATCTAACTAACAAACACTAATTTTCTATTTATTTTATGATTAATTTTTTACCATCAAATTTAACTTGCTTCACTTTACTTTTTTTAAGTCGTTTAACCAATGATACACTTACTCCAGTCAACCGTCTTCCACCAGAAAGTTGTTGTACGTGTACTTGATTTTCTTTACCTCTTTTAAGCTTCGCTTTTTTAACTTCAATTTTAACAGGCATTTTAGCGCCATTCAAAATTTGCAACCTTGGAATAACCAAAGGAACGTTTTTCTCCATCATGCAAGTCAACGCAGCAAGTCCATCTTTTATCTCTAAAAGTTGTGCTCCAGTAATTCCTGTAAGATCAAATAATCGTTTTCCTGCTTTTAAAGTTCGCTTCGCTTTTTTCAAAGGATCATTTGGGCAATCCATACCAAATGGTGCACGTTTCCCAACTTTAGCCAATGTACGTGCATCGAATATTTCCAAAGCTTCTACTGGAAACACAATACGTACTAACCCATTCAAGTTTTCCGTGCGCACAATCAAGGTATCTGTATCGTCTGTACCGATTACATGGAAGGTACTATCGGCATCGCCATCCGAATCAACTTCTACTACATGTGTATTTTTCAAGGCAATATTATTACTTCCACGAATAACGCCCCATCCGCCAGCGCCAATATTTGATCGGTCGGCTTCATGTTCTAAACGCACTAACAAACAAAAGTGGTCATCCCCTCTTACATTCGCACCTGGCGCAGGAGGAGCCCAAGCAAATTGAACCTGAACAGCACCATTAGCTGGAATTTGTGGAATGATAATCCGATTGCTTTGTACTACAAAATTAGGATCACCTGTATAAATTCCAGTGTCATTCCATTGTGCTGGAAAATCTAAGTTGGTTCCTGGATCAGCCCAATATAAATTGACTTCTACATTACGAGCAACTTGGGTAGCCGATCGATTTCTTGCCGTAACTCGAACAATATTATTTACAAAATTGCTAGGATCGAAAGTGGGATTAGACACGGGATTACCAAGCATGTCTAAAACTTCAATATCAGGACTTAACCAACTTGTATCTCCAACAAAGGGTTCAATCCCAGTATCATTTACATGATCTCTCAGCCAAACGTCAACGGTAGTAGGCACATCTGCACAACCATTATTCATGTTAAGAATACCAAATCCGAATTTATTGCTAGGAATTCCTATTGCAGGAGTGCCTGCATTATCTGCCAAAATTTGCTTCAAATCAAACCAAGAAAGCCCTAAGCCACGGCATTCAAAAATCAAGGCACAAGCACCAGCGACTAATGGACTGGCAAAGCTAGTTCCGCTATTTTGAGAAACTAAACCTGGCAACGGAAGGTTATTCATATTTCTTGAATTTGCCATATTGACATTCGTGCCACCAGCTGTAATTTCTGGTTTAATTCTTCCATCACGTGTGGGCCCACAACTACTAGATACTCGGTGCGTAGGAATAGCTGCATCGGCATTATGTGCACCTACACTAATTACTCGTAAACCTGTAGCAGGTGTAGCGATAGTCATGTTATCTACCGTTGGCCCAACGATAGTTCGTTCAAATCGATTATTTCGTTCCACCCAAGCAGCAAAACTACCATTGATTACGGTACTTCCTGTAAGCGTGACTACCCAGTTTCCTAGAGGAATGGTGTTAGCACTAGACACGTTTTCTATAAAAATAGTAATAGAATTATCGTTGTTTCTAGGATCATTTAATGTAGAGATAATAGTGACAGTAACGCCATTAGAAAGTGTTACCGTGCCATTAGCTCCAGCAGCAACATTCATCGTTTGGGCTGGAGTATCTGGTATGTTTAATTGCACATCAAATCGATCATGGCCATCATACCATAATTCAAATTGGTCGTTACGATCAGGGCGAATCGTATTGGCTCCAACTACTCTAGAAAAATAATTTAGAGTAATTGCGGTATTTCCTCCATTAGGTACGGTGCCTTGTATGGCCGAATTTTTATTATTGGTATTACCTGCAGCTACGGTGATTGCTCGATTTGTGGTAGAGAGCAAATTATCTAAAAATTGTTCGCCTAGGGTGGTACCATCATGTGGTCCCATATTGTCTGAACCACTTCGATTAACGACACAAGCTTGGCCTAATGCAGAAGCTCTAGCAAAAATATAAGCAAAGGCATCTAATAGAAATGCACTATCAGAACCAATATAACCCGCTTGAGAATCTGTAAAGCCTCTAAGATGGACGTGGATGATATCAGCTTGGGGAGCGCCACCAACATTACCAGAACCTGCCCCATTTCCTACGGCGCAACTAGCTACTTCCGTTCCATGAGCGCCTAAAGAAGGCCTTATGCGTGTAGTACTGTATGCATTGAGTGTAGTTGGATTATAGGCAGTGAGCTCGGCATCAATATTTGCTTTCGAATATTCTGTGCCATAAGAAGCCCCTCCAGTATAGTTAAACCCAGGAAGTGCTGGAGCTACTGGTGGACTACTTTCAGTCGCATTAGGGCTAAGTGATTGATCCCAATAGAAAAGCACTCGACTCGTACCTAGTCCATCACTTCCTCCGCCATCATTATTTCTAAAATCAGGATGGTAGACATCGAGATAGGTATCAATGATTCCTACAATTACTCCATTTCCTGTAATTGGGCTAGCCGCAGCATGTAAATCATCTATATTCGCATGGGGAACGGTGGTACCTAAGTCTTCATAATTAGGTCGTGCGATTTCAATGTATTCAATGAAAGGAAATTTACTAATTTCCTTGATCATATTTAAAGGAATAAAAGCGGTATAAATGTTTCCTGCTCGATTTCTAACTTGAATA
>JAHDCJ010000024.1:32348-52177 GCA_020629935.1 Saprospiraceae bacterium
ATTTAAAGGAATAAAAGCGGTATAAATGTTTCCTGCTCGATTTCTAACTTGAATATTTGCTTTTTTTAGATCGTTAGCATTTGCATTAGTTTTGATAATCGCGGAAATAAAAGGTTCTTTTATCTTGGTGATTTCTTTAACTTCTTTAGGGGCATGATTGGGGAAGTAAAGTCCAAAGGTGAGTGGAGTATGTATGTCTTGAAGTTTATTTTCAATCGCTATTTTTAATCGTTTACGTACAGCCAATTTTTTCTCCACTAAATAGCTTCGTTTTAATTTGAAGATTTCTTCAAGCTGGCTGTTGTGCTTTTTATGTTCCCGTCTTTTAATTAATTCTAAACGCTTAATATTTTTGCTTAAGAGTACATTAAGTCGTGGGCTCAACTTTGGTAGAACTGGAATTTTTTTCATCGAAAAGTTTTTTGGAGTTAAAAAGCGGGTTAGGCCATCAAATTATATTTTTATGTATATAAATACAAAAGGTAACCCTGAAAGATCCTATTAGTATAGGACCTTTCAGGGTTACAAAAAAAAAGCGTCACTGATTATTCAGCGACGCTTTTATATTTTCTAAAGAAAATTAATTCTCTAATTTAAATCGTACAGGGAGATTAAATTGTACCCGAACTGGTCGGTTACGTTGTTTTCCTGCTACCCATTTGGGCATCATTTTTACGATTCTCATGGCTTCTTTTCCACATCCTCCTCCTGGATCACGTTTAATGTCTGGAGCAGTAATGGAACCGTCTTTTTCGACTACGAAACTAACTACGGCCATTCCTTCGATTCCGTTTTCACGGGCAATACTTGGGTATTTAATATTTTTGTAAATAAACTCAAGCATTTTCTTCTCTGCACATTTAGCCCGCTCACTTTCCGCAATTTCTTCACAACCAGGGAAACGAGGTTTTTGTTGTACAATAGTGAAAATCTCTTCTGTTTCTTCTTCTTCAGGTTCTGGCTCTGGTGGTGGAGGTGGCGGTGGAGGAGGAGCAGCCTCTTCTTCCACAGGTTCCTCTACAGGAGCTTCTACTGCAGTTTCTTCTTCAAAATCTCTATCGTCAAATTCTACTTCTTCTTCGATTTCTTCTTCAGGCACTTCTTCAATCACCGGTGGTGGTGGTGGTGGTGGCGGAGGAGGAGGAGGTTCTGCCGTTCGTGGCGGTTCCATTTCAATATCGTCGGGAAGTTCAATATCCGTAGGAATATAAATTCGTTCATCGTAGGTGGTCCAGTTGAAAGCAAATAAAGTAATTGCTAAAACTGAAGCAAGACCAACACCCCAAAAGGTACTACTATGTCGAAAAGTATTCGCTTCTGGATATTTTTTGGCGTAGGCCATATCTCGATTACCAGCGTATTTGCCTGCTAGGTCGGAGTTGGCATGTTTCCCAATTAGCATTTTGCCAATCAAGACAATTCCCAAAACCACAGCGGCAACGACTACAAACATAGTAATCAACCAAGGACTAGTTACAGCATCCATAGTATTAGTTTTGTTTTAAAATTAGTTTAATAAAATAAAGCCCGGTAAAACATCCTATAATATTAGCAATAATATCAAACATGTCAAAATGCCTTTCGGGAATAAATTTAAATTGTGCGAATTCTAGGGCAATTCCGTATAAAATTCCACAAAAAAGGAGAAAAAATAAGTTTACCGTGGCAATTTTCCCTTTGGAACTTCGCTGTTGTAAAAATTTTCCCCATAAGAACACTAAGATAGAATAAAAGAACCAATGACCCAATTTATCCCATTGGAATAAACTACCCCAAGAAAAACTCGGGATCGATTTTCCTGGCATTAGCGACAAAGCTGCTAGCAAGATTGTCCAAGCTAAGGCAAGGAATAAATATTTCAAATTAGGCGTTGGTTAGTTCTTTATAAGCTTCTGCACTCATCAATGCTTCCAATTCTTCAGGATTCTCAATTTTTATTTTGATCATCCATCCGTCTTCATAAGGAGAGTTATTGACTAATTCAGAATCATCTTCTAATTTTTCGTTGAACGCGATTATTGTCCCACTAATAGGCATAAATAAATCAGAGACTGCCTTTACAGCTTCTACCGTTCCGAAAACTTCATTTTGAGCTAAGGATTGATCTACAGTTTCTACTTCTACATAAACGATATCTCCGAGTTCGCTTTGCGCGAAATCTGTAATACCTACGGTAGCTGTATCGCCATCAATCTTCACCCATTCGTGTTCTTGGGTATATTTTAAATTATCCGGTGTTTCCATTGTAAGTTGATTAAGTAAAAAAACTTCCATTGAAACAAGCATTGAGATTTACCGGTCTAAAGAACATTTCAAAAGGATAGATGCAGGACCTGTTCATTTTGGTGTGTCATTACCAGAAAAAAAATCTTGGCTTGTCCAATTGCCCAAAAATAATCGAATTTTTTAAATTATGGAATCTCTTTGGAAGATAAAAAATAAAAAGAGCGATGGAAACTGATTCCACCGCTCTTTTTACATTTTATTGACGTCAATGGGCTATTGCGATAAGGTAAATCGAATCATTAATCCTGCTTGCGTATTCGTAATTGGGAAGGAAGCAGAGGTAGCAGGAATTGTTTTCGATCGGTCAAAGAATAATCGAAGGTTCAATTTCTGATTGATTGCATAATCAATAGATGGCGAAATTCGAATCGTTTTTGATCCTCTAGTCGCTACCGCTTGATCTTGATCTAATAAATGATTTACTGTTTTATCATCTCTTAGGGAGAAGTCCATTTTGAAATTCAAGTCATTTTCTAATACTCGCTTTTTATCTTTACCAAATTTAAAAGGGAGTTTTAATCCTTTAATTCGATAACCAAAGCCTACCGTATATTCATCTGTTCTAGCTTCTACTAATTGAAAATCAGTCAAATTTAAAGCTAGATTTCTTGTCTTTTTCACATCCGTCCGTAACGAAATATCATTTTTAAATTTCATGTCTATTCCAATTAAAGGAGAAAGACTTTCTGAAATTACTAAATCAGGAATTTCAAAAGGAGAGAAGTAGTTGTATGTATTCTCGTTAAACTGTCGATATTGTTGATCGAAATCTAAATCCGTACGGAATGAATTTACAGTCATCGTTGATTTATACCCATGAGAAATACTTACAGAACTAAAGACTTTACTTAAGAAAGGTATTTTGCTTAAACCATTATAAGTCAATTTCCAGTTTGGTTTTGGTAAAATGTCAAATGGATTCAATTTATAAGTGTTTGGATCTTTCTTCGTATAAGCGGATAAGAAAGCAGGTATTAAAACATCCTGCTGGTATCGTCCATATCCTTCTGTATAGTTAGTTCCATCTTCATTATGTGTAGTGGTCGATCTAGGATTTAGTTCTCCCCAACGGCTTGAAATAACTTCTCGGTTGGTTTCGAATAATTCAAAAGTTTGAGAGAAGTTTTCCGAAGTCTTTTTCTCGAACATGGTATTTAATGTAAAGAAAGAGAGCGAAAGACTACCTGCATCGAAAGAATTTAAATGTTCAAAATCTCCACCGTTTTGAGCGACCTTAAAGTATTCACTATGATTTTGTGTAAATGAGCGATCTGCACTCAATTCTACACGGAAATCACGGAATGGTTCTAAAGTCAATCGTCCATCATAAGATTGGGTATAATTGGCAAAAACCTGTTGATTTAAGAAAATATTGTTGGTAATCCATCCATTCGCAGCTGCTTGGTCTAACCATTCGGTAGTCGGTTGCTGTAAACCGATTCCGTATTTCATGCCAGGAGCTTCTAAGCCTTTATTCATACCCAGAAGTCGAGGTACAGGTTTGAAACCAGGAACTACTGAACTAAATTGTTCGGAGTACGAAGCTCTCGCTTTTCTAATAATCATTAAAGGACGTAAGAAAATTCTAGCTGCAACAGAAGGTTCTTTTTCTTTCTTCTTTTCTTTGGCGCTTGGTTTAACAGGTTTTCCGTTTTTATCCAAAACGACTTCCTCTTTTCCTTTCTCTTTGCCTTTTCCATTACCACCTGCCAATTCGCCATTGGGTTTAGGGCCATCTTTGCTTTCAAGGCTTCCTCTAGGTGTTTTTCCTCCAATGTCTTTTCCGCCTTTTCCAGCATCTTTTCCTTCATCTTTTCCGCCACCACCACGGGTGTTTTTGTTATTCGATTTTCGTGGTTTACTATTGACTTTTTTAAGGTATTTTGATTTGTTATATAATTTCACAAAGTCTAAATCCCCATTGATTTGACGAGAGTGTCCATTTTGGATTACATTTCCTAGGGTATCTACATTTAAACTAGCTGCAGACCAAGAATAGTTTCCGTTGTATTGAGCGCGTATTTGAGTCCAATCTAATAAAGGAATACTCTTCGTAGGTAAGGTATAACTTAAACTGAAGTTTTGGTTGTAATTTTTATTTCGTCCAAAATCTTTCAAATTATCCCAAATCAATTCTTTAGAAGCATCTGTTACAGGCCCTGGAAGTTCATCAATAATCGCATTGTTTACGGCGTTATAACTGAAATTTAGGTTTTTAGATAAATTCCATTGAAGTCCATAAGATCGATCCCAAAAGAATCGCTTATCGTAGTATGTACTGTTTGTCGGATCTGCGAATCGATAAGTAATTTCACCATATTGTCGATTCAAATCGGTACGGAAGGTCAAGGAACTTGGTAAAGGATTGAAATTAAAATCCTTAATTAAGCCTAGCCATTTACTCTTACTCTTTATGGCCTTTTTGAAAGGTTCAATAGGTTTTAATCCAGGAGAATAAGCATAATCAATTGACCCACGATAATCTTTTACACTATTTTTTTCAATGGTAGGATCTCGTTTGAATGTATTTGAATAAGCGTAAGTAAAGCTAAAGTTGGGTAAATCCCAAGGCATCGCTTGTTTGTCTTGATTCATACGTTCTTTACGTACATTAGTAAAGTTAAATCCTCGTATCGAGGTATAATCTTGAGCTTGTTGTCGGACTTCTTGTTTTTCTTCCGCAGAATTGGTTGTTTTCAAGACATCTTTCAACGTAATATCTAATTGATATGGATCAAATTCAGGAGTTTTAATAGTGGCCGAATATTGACCATAAAATGGAACTTTGATTCCCCATTTTTGCGGGAAGAATTTACCTAACTCCAAACTCGTTGCAAAATCATACTGTACGATTTGTTCTTTGGCTCGTTGATCTACTTTTTGTTCTAGACCACCCCAACCAATACTACTATAATTTGTAGATGCGGAGATATTACCAAAGTCAGCCATTTGTATATCAAGTCGAGCTAAAGCCGCAGTACCCCCTTCTTCATCTAAACCAGAAAGTTGAAGCTCATTGACCCAAACTTCAGAACAGAGTGAAGCGGTATTATCGGCAGAATTTCGAATTCCAATCATGACGCCTTTTACAAGGCCTAAATCAGGATTACCAATGACACTAACTCTACGGTCTGCATTTTCTGGATCTGATTGAGAAAATAATACATTGAGTGAAGAACCCGCCGCGTTTCTAGCCACTTTGGTATCCCTCAATAATTCTAAAGGAAAATCAAGGAAGTTTTCTTCTGGCCAAACCTTATTAATAATCTCAGGATCAGAATCCGTAGATAATAAAGAATCACTTAAGGTTAGTGGGATTTCGTATTCATAATAATTATTCTCAAAATCACTTCCTAATCGCATAAATAAGGAAACATCTCCAGGATCTAAATCATCGGGTGATTCGGCGTGCACAAACATTTTCATCCGTTTATACGTCCTCAAATCAAAGTTTAGTATCTTATAAGTACTTCGTTCTTCTCCAGGATCAAGGTTACAAACTTTAATCGACATCGATTGCTCATTTTGTAATGAGTTGGATAAAGAACCGATGGCTTGTTCTTGTTGAATACCTGGAGGCAGTACATAAGGGAAAGGTTGTCTTCCACTATTTTCAAAGAAGTTTACCGCAGCTACATCGAAAGCGGTAAAATCAGGATCTGGAAGATTTCGCTTATATCTTCGCCATTGATTTCTTACCAATTGGAAACGTGCAAATCGGAAAACAACCTCATCATCAAAACCTGTCATATACATCCGAATAAATCGAATAGATCGGAAATCTTGGATTCCTCCATACTTTGCCGTAAACTTATCAATTGGAATTTTTAATTGGTACCAAACGCTACCTGTAGAAGCTACTTCCACAGTATCTACTACGAAGTCATTATAAGCCATTTGATTCCCATTCGTTCGAATAATAGGAATTTCATACTCATAATAAGCTTCTGTTTCTGTCATTGTATAATCCTTATTAATATCTTCTTTATCTGGAAGATTGGTATAAGATTCATTTTGACTAATCGCATTACCTTGCGTTTGGTTAATAGATTTATATCGTTCAATAATTCCTTCTGAAGCATTACTTCCTAGCTCTCCATATCGAGCTTCGTCTCTGTAGAAATAGTAGTCATCATTTGCAGGGTCATTTTGGATTTCTTGCAAGACATCAGGGTCAGAAATATATCCGTTCATGGAAGCTAAGTAATCAGCAAATTGTTCGGCTTCTCCTTGGTTATTAAATCCATCTAAACCTACATCCTGAGCAACACGGATTTCTTCATTGATATCAAAGGCATCGGTTACTGGTGGTACCCGAGCAATTTGAGACCAATTGGTGGTGTCTGTGGAAATATTAGAACCTGGTTCTGGTAATCCATTTTCGAAGTATTGTCTTGAATCTCTTAAGATATCTTCAGAAACAGAACCTAAGTTGATATATATTTTACCATCACTTGTATTGTTTGGAATAGAGTTCCCATCAGAATCTAAACGATTTTCAAAAGGACTTAACATCCAAAGTTCTACAAATTCAATATTAGCGGCTTCAAAATCATTGGTCTCTAAACTTCGCATGATTCCTCCCCAACGATTTTGAGGTTGTAAGAGTTCTCCATCGGTGTCTACACCATAATTGTCATTGACTCCAACCACATCTAAAGTATTCGGAGGGCCATCAAAGTTATACGAACCTCTTTCTCTTGGGTAATAAGCCAAGTCAAAAGTAAATAAAGAAGCCGATTGGAAATTGGCGGATTGGAAATTAGTAAATACATCCGTCAAATTATATTGTCGAGTGTAAGGATCGTTATTTGCACTAGCAAAATCTCTTCTCAATACAGGGTCAATTCGATACCAAGATAGTTTGGCTCTATTGATACCTGAGACTAAATCATTAATTTTTTGCGATTCAGGAAAACGAGGGTTTTGAGGAGTACTCGCCATGACCCAGTTGGTTACTGGATTTCGAAGATCGTAATTACTTGCAGAACCTTCAAAGTCATCTAAATAAACGACTCCTCCTTTTTCTCCATTTCCACCTTGACCTTGGTTATTGATTGATCGAGAGTGACCAGGTTGGAGCATAGCTCCTTCCGCAGTAAAGGAAATGTTGGAAGGTTCTTTGGTTTGAATTAAAGGAATTTTATCAACTACTTTAGTTAACCAAGGAGCTTCTTTAGAATATTGTAAATCTACCCCATATACTTTATTCGATATAGGGTCATCTCCTATATTTACTTTGTTGGTAAATGGTGTTTCAGACAATTTCATGAACGTACCTCCAATATTGATGTCGTCTGAAATATTATAATCTAATCGAGT
Source organism: Saprospiraceae bacterium (assembly GCA_020629935.1). Classification (GTDB taxonomy): domain Bacteria; phylum Bacteroidota; class Bacteroidia; order Chitinophagales; family Saprospiraceae; genus JAHDCJ01. The sequence continues at coordinate 39,957 of JAHDCJ010000024.1, forward strand.
TCCAAAAAGTGTTTTTTGTTGGAAACCAAAGAAGGAGTTATCTTCATAAGATACATTAATAGGTACGCCTGAATTTAAGATGGCATCATTTAAAATTCGTACACGACCAATATTATAATCCACTTCATAATCTGACCCTTCTACCAATTGTTGTCCTCCTGCGGTAGCAGTAACGGAACCTCTAGGAATGTTAAATGCACCAAGTGAAATCTCGGAGGATATACTTGATTTATAACTTCCTTTAAGCACAAAACGGTTAAACTCAGGAAATTCCCTTGCTACAGTTACGGTATTATTATATAACTCTGAATAGACGTATTGTGAAGCAATCGGGTCACCCATGAATTGATCGTTAAGATAACCACCAAAAGGTTCTAGTACAGGAAAGACGACCCTTCCATTCCTTGGATTTATGGTTATCCCAGGCACAAAGTCAAACACCCCATCGGATATTGGATCGTTGGTACTGTTTAAGTTGTCAAGGTTTAATACACTAATTAAAGGACGGCCATCAATAGGACCCGCAGGGATGAATCGTTTTTCTCCTTCTCCTGGATCTTGATAGAAAATATCTAGTTTAAAATCTTGTTGGTTTACTTGGAACGCGCCTAATGCATAGATGTTTTTCATCATCAAATCCCAAATAGGAAGATCAACTCGGGCAGTGGTGGCTTTTAACATTTTTACAAAAAGAACATTTAATGTATCGCCACCAGTAGGAATATCATTGGTAAATTCTCCGACTCGGTGTACTTGACCATTATAAGTATATTCAAATGCTACTCCTAAAATATCTTCAGGTTGTAGGGTAACATTTAATGAAAGATATCCTAGTTCTGGATGAAATGTATACTCCGAAGCAGAAAGTAAGCGCGCACGTACTTTTTCAAAATCTTCAATTTGCGTTAAATTAAGTGGTGGATTTTGAAGTGTGGCTACGGCATTATCCAACGATCGTGCAGTTCCTTGATTGATAATGTTTCTGAATAAAGGGTTGGCTTCATTGTCTGGTAATCCTTGTCCGCCAGTAATGTCAGGGAATCTAGGAATCGTTGGAGGAGCTGAAATAGGATCGGTAGGATCATTGACTCGTGCAGGTTCTCCTAAATCAGATATTGCTACAATTTGCCGAATATTTTCTGTTTCATTTCGATTATTGGTAATCCAAACTTCGAGTTTTGTTACTTTAAATAGGGAATTGATATTTGGAAGATTCACTTGTGCATCTTCAAAATTATCTCTATTAAAATGACTTAAGAAGAAGTGTCGATTTTCATCATAATTATCGGCAGTTACTTCAAAACGTTGCAGTTGTGTTCCTCCTTGAATTTGTACATTTTCTCGTTTCGATTTTTTCTGTGAGATTACGGTAGAGACATTTAAACGTCCAAAGCGCAAGTCTGCTTTAACACCAAAAAGACTTTGGCTACCTGAGATTAAAGAACCTCTAAGTGGGAGACTTACATTACCTGCTTCAATTTTTTGAATAATTTCATCTTCAAAGCCTGTATATTCTAACTTCATTTGATTCTCAAAATCAAAAGTAGCTTGCGTGTTATAATTGGTAGAAAGTTGAAGTTTTTCTCCAATTTTACCAATGACATTCATTTGAATGGCCATATCAAAATCAAAACCTCCATTTCTTCGTTGTTGTTCGGTAAGAATAGGATTATCAATTTTTTGGTAATCGGCACCGAATGTCAAGTCAATATTACCATTTGGACGAATATCTACGGTATTTCCACCAAAAAGGCGATCAATTAAAGAACTTTTAATGGTGGCTTTGTATCGATCAATTGGATCTTTACCATCGGTACCAACGGTATTGTCTTGAGAAATTTGACTAAAATAATCATTCCGCATTTTTTGGTTTCTCCAATTGACATATTCTTCATAAGTCATGTACGTGGGTTCTCTGTAGTAGCCCACACCTAATTTTTCGGTAATGATATATTGATCCGTTTCTGGATCGTATTCTACTTCTTTTTCAATGGAAGGAGGATCTTCAAGATCAAAGGGGTTGGATTCGTCATTATTGATAAAGTCTCCTTCCCGATCCTCTATTGGAGGGATGGTATCTAAATCAGTAAAGCGAAACTGTTCCGTAATAGAAAAAGAATTTTCTGGAAAGTCCAGCTGCATATTTGCATTCGTTGATGCATAAACTGCACCAAGGGCAAAGAGTAGGTAAAGCGAGAAAAAAAGTTTTTTCATCATTCTTAGTAATTTCCTGTAAAAATACCCCTTAATGGAGTATGGGTTTAGTCTACATTTCAGTCAAAGGGTTTCTATCTCTTTTTTACTGAAAGATTAAAATAACAAGCTTGTCTTTAAATTTAAAGGGGATTCAAAGTCTCACTTAATGAGTTATGTAATAGTAATTAGTAGAATTTTTAAACCATACAGGATTTTAAATTAAAAGAATAATGATATCATTTATCGTGTATTATTATCTGGAAGTTACAAAATAAAGGATATAAAATAAGGAGCGAAAATAATGACAAAAGGTTGTATTAATCTTGAATTTATGATAAATTTTTCAAGGCTAATTTGATCATTATTTCTACATTACTGATTTCCGCATGTTCACTAGACACTTTTGTCAATGCTTTTTGAACCCGCACCTTATTAAATCCTAACGCAACCAAGGCCGATAACGCTTCTTCTCTCATTTGAGAATTTGGAGAATTAGATGAAAGTATTTGTTCTTCTCCCCCTTCTTTAAGCATTTTATCTTTTAACTCAACAATAAGTCGTTTGGCTGTTTTAGGTCCAATTCCCTTTGCGCTACTAATCGTTCTAACATCTTCTCCAAGAATAGCTTTTCGAATTTCGTCAGCTGTCAAAGAGGACAACAAAATTCGAGCCGTATTTGGGCCTATCCCAGAAACAGAGATTAAATGGATGAACAAACTGCGTTCAGCTTGCTCCGCAAAACCATAAAGAGTTTGACTGTCTTCCTTTACGTGAAAATAAGTCAGGAGTTTCACCCTTTCCAATTTCTCTATTTTTGAATATGTATTTATACTGATATTTAACTGATAGCCGAGACCTCCGGCTTCAATAATGATGTAGGTTGGACTTTTGAAAGTAATTTCTCCCTTAACGTAAGCTATCATATGTTAAATATGTTGATTTAAGGGGCAAAGATACAAAAAAAAAAGTGACACCTTTTATAAAAAAAGTGTCACTTATATGAAACCCTATAACTATACTCTTTGCTCTGCTAAACTACAAATTATAATTAAATGTTATGTCATTGAATTGTAAAGCCAATTTTTATTTGGAAATTAAGTGATTTCTCCACCACAAGAAGAGCCAGATCCTGCCGTACACCCATAACAATGTTGATTTAATACAATCGACCGTTTATTCAATAAATCCATGTCAAAATCGTTGATATGTTGACTTTTTGGCGCAGCAACTTTTAAATCGAGCATTTGATTAAAGTCACAATCATACAAATATCCGTCCCATCCAACCGAAATAGTATTTCTACACATTAAATTTTCAACTGTACTTGGATTAAATGCCTGAACTAAGCTATCCATATACATTTCATAGTTTTCAGAAGCTAGTAAATACTCCAAAAACCGACTAATTGGGATGTTCGTAATTACATAAAGGCTATTAAAGTCAATGTTATATCGTCGTTTCAATTGACTTTTAAATTCTTTTTCTAAACTCAATTGATCGCCAGGCAAAAATGCGCCTGTTGGATTATACACTAAATCCAATTGCAAGCCGCTTCCTTCTTTACCATAGCCTACTGCATTCAACATTTCTAGGGCTTTAATCGAATCTTCAAATACACCATCTCCACGCTGCGCATCTGTTCGTCTTTTTGAAAAATAAGGTAATGATGAAACGACATTAACTTGATGTTTTGCAAAAAAGTCTGGCAAATCATGATATTTTTTATTTGCTCGAATGATGGTCAAATTACATCGATTAATTACTTTTTTCCCTAAAGCGGTACAAGCTTCTACAAACCATCTAAAATTGGGGTTCATCTCTGGTGCACCTCCTGTAATATCTACGGTTGTAATAGATGGATGCGCAATAATTTCTACACATTTTTCTAATAATTCACGCGTCATGTTTTCTGTCCGATCTGGACCTGCATCTACATGACAATGCGAACAAGTTTGATTGCAAAGCTTTCCTATATTTAATTGAAAAATAGAAATTTGAGAAGGCTTTAAGGAGGTAAAACCCGCTTGCTTTATTTGATCGCTAAACTTAGGAAATGTCGTATCTTTTAACTCTTTCCCATTAAGTACATTTAATTGAAAAAAAGTATCTGACAGTTTGTCCTGCCTAGCTTTTAGTGATTTTGTTTTTTGCTTAATAGCCATAATTACATGGTTAATTTTTTAACATGTCCCATCATTTGTGTAGCATGTACAAGAGCAACACCAGCTTTCATTGCAGCAGCTACATGTACGGCTTCCATCATTTGTTCTTCATCTGCTCCTTTTGCTAAACAATCAGAAGAATAGGCGTCAATACAATAAGGACATTGTTCGGAATGAGCGACAGCTAAAGCAATTAATGCTTTTTCTCTTGCAGTTAAGGCACCATCTTTAAAAACAGCACCATAATAATCAAAGAATTTTTTTCCAAGCTCTTCTTGAAATTCAGTGATTTTACCAAATTTCTTTAAATCCTCTGGTTGGTAATAACCTTCTTTTTTATTTTTCATAGTGTGTATAAAATTTCAAATCCTTTGTTAATAAATTTTTTCTCCTTTTTGAAGCCATTTACTCCAATTTTTATTGTAGGTGTGTACTTTGGTAGTTTCTCCAGATTCATTATAGACTGGATTTCCTTCATTTACCCAAGAAAATATACTTCCGTAAAGATTAGAGACATTGGTATATCCCTTTTTCATTAATTTCTTTGTTATTTGTTCGCTACGATAACCCACCGTACAATACACCACAATGGGCGCATCCAATGGAATATCAACTAAGGCTTCTTTTTGTAATTTATTATAGCCAATATGCCGAGCATCTTTCAGGTGACTCGTGGCAAATTCTTCTTTTTCTCTAGCATCTAAAATATAGACATCTTCCATTGCTTTCAACTCATCACAACGAATGGTGGGTACCGAAAAATCTAATAAATCCTCCAGCATTTTATCATAATCCGCTACACTGGTATTCTGGGCAGGTGCCTGACAGGTAGCAAATAAAAGAACAGAAAATAGAAAGAGATAACGCATATTGATTATATTTAAAACTATATTTGAAATCGGACTAAAAAAGATAGATAATAATCTCATTATCCATTATTATACCATTTCGTTCGTGGAACAAATAAATAAATTTTTTTCCATCTTATATGTCAACGTAGAGACAATGTAAAAAGTTTTTAGCTTTTAACTTAGCATTTTAAAAATTAGCCTATGCATATTGCCATTATTGGAAATGGAATTAGTGGAATTACTGCTGCTCGACACATTAGGAAACACAGTAATCATAAAATATCGGTAATCTCCTCAGAAACCGATCATTTCTTTTCTAGAACCGCTTTGATGTACATTTATATGGGACATATGCGGTACAAAGAAACGAAACCTTATGAAGACCATTTTTGGGAAAAAAATAGAATTGATCTTGTTAGAGATTATGTACATTCTATTAATTTTAAAGGGAAAAAACTTCAACTCAAAAATCAAGAGATAAGCTATGATAAATTGATCTTAGCTGTAGGGTCAACGCCAAATAAATTTGGCTGGCCAGGACAAGATTTAGATGGGGTACAAGGATTGTATGCCTATCAAGATGTAGAAACTATGGAGCATTGGTCAAAGGATTTAAAACATGCGGTCATTGTGGGAGGAGGATTGATTGGTATTGAAATGGCAGAAATGTTTTTGTCTAGAAAAATCCCTGTGACTTTTTTGGTTCGTGAAAAAAGTTATTGGAATGGGGTCTTGCCTTCAGAAGAATCGGCTATGATTAATCGACATATTGAAGCGCATCATGCCGACTTAAAATTGAGCACTGAATTAAAAGAAATCCTTCCAGATAAGAACGGAAGAGTGCGCGCAGTAATTACCAATAAAGGGGAAGAAATCGAATGCCAATTTGTAGGTCTTACTGCTGGCGTTCATCCAAATATTAATTTTTTAAAAGATAGTGAATTAGCGCTTGCTAAAGGGATTTTGGTTAATGAATACTTAGAAACGAATATTCCCGATGTGTATGCCATAGGCGATTGTGCTCAAATGCAAAACCCAAGGAAAGGCCGCCGCCCGATTGAAGCAGTTTGGTACACTGGTCGTATGATGGGAGAAACCGTGGCGCATACTATTTGTAAAAAGAAAACGGTTTATAATCCAGGCATTTGGTTCAATTCTGCCAAGTTTTTTGATATTGAATATCAAGTGTATGGCGATGTGCCTGCCAAGCTTCCTGAAGACTATAAAACATTATATTGGGAACATCCCGAAGGAAATCGTGCGATTCGAATTTTATACCATAAAAACACGAATGAGGTAGTGGGTTTTAACTTAATGGGCATCCGTTATCGTCATGAAGTTTGTGAGCAATGGTTGGCGAATAAAACCCATATTGAAGAAGTACTCCAACACTTATCCTTAGCGAATTTTGATCCAGAATTTTATTCAACTTATGAAAAAGATTTAGTTCAAAAATACAATCAACAAAATGGTCGGGAGCTTGTCTTGTCTAATCGTTCAAGTACGGATGCAGTGGCTTTTTTCTTAGGAAAAAATACCCAATCAAAAGCGGATATTCAACAAGGAATGAAACGCAATTTGATGCTCGGCATTTTGCTCATTTTATTGTCTTTTATACTTCCATTCCTATTCACGGTAAAGTTGCCGATTATGATCGTAAGTGGTTTACTTGTTGGATTGGGTATTGGTTTACTCTTGTTGAGTTTTAGTCAAAGACAAGTATTAAGTGGTTTAGAATAAAAAAAGATAGGTTATGAAAGGTATAAGAATTATAGGATTAGTCGCTTTTGTTATTGGCTTAATGCTTTTTGTCGTCTCTTTAGGTTTAAGTGATTATTCCTTAGACATGGATTCTTTGGAAAGTGGAATTGATAAAGACTATCATTTTAACTTTGTAGAAAAAGAATCGGGAATGATGAAAGGAAAAACCTACACTTCGATGTGGGCATTTTTTTTAGATTATGACCAGATGATGTCTAATGCACAATCAGCGATTTTAAATGACGTAAAAACGAATTTAAAATTGACCACAGCTGATGGCGATTATTGGAGTAAGATTTTAAAAAATGAAAAGATTAATAAGGTTAAGTTTTTAGTCGCTAGAGATTCTGCACAGGGTTTTTTACTACGAAAACGAGGTCTATTCCTTTGGTTGAGTTTGATCTTGATTTGTGTTGGAGCATTGATGTACATCTTTCCTTCAATGAATCTTTTACCAGGTATAAAAAACGATGGAATTTTTCATAGCGGTTTACATAGTCGTGGAGCATTGGGAATTACAATTGGGATTTTTATGACGGTGTTTTACATTGTACTTTATTGGTTTCCACATTTAATGGCCAATTGGGTGGTATTAGTCCAACCAATAAAAAGTATGATGATGGAGGGGAAAGCAGATCAATGGTTTCTCTATGGTTTTATTTATACCATAGCCATACTGATTATGGGAATTCGGTTTATGATTAAATATCGTCATAATAAATACCAATTGGTACGTACATTTTCTGTAATGTTTTTTCAACTTTGTTTTGCTTTCGCTTTACCCAATATGATCCGTGCCTTACAAGGTGTAGACCTTAAAAATGCATGGCCTTTAGATTATTCATTCTTTTTTGAATATCGCATTAATGCTTTAATTGAAGAAGGTAATTTTGGCTTATGGTTGTTGGTATGGGGCATCGTTTTAATGGCGATTGTGGTTCCAATTATTACTTATTTTTATGGGAAAAGATGGTATTGTAGTTGGGTCTGTGGTTGCGGAGGATTAGCCGAAACGTTGGGCGACCCCTTTCGTCAACAATCGGATAAAAGTCTAAAAGCATGGAAAATTGAGCGTTATTTAATTCATTTCGTTTTAGTCTTTGCAGTGGTGATGACCATCCTTGTAGTGCTTTCTTTGTTTACGGATAAATTGGGCTTTAGTTATAATGTTCGGGCTTGGTACGGCTTTTTTATAGGTAGTATTTTCGCAGGGGTTATTGGTACAGGATTTTACCCATTGATGGGCAATCGAGTATGGTGTCGTTTTGGTTGTCCTTTGGCTGCTTATATGGGATTAATTCAACGTATAAAATCGAGATTTCGAATTACTGTAAATGGAGGTCAATGTATCTCTTGTGGTAATTGTTCTACTTATTGTGAAATGGGAATTGATGTTCGACATTATGCACAACGAGGTCAAGATATAGTGCGCTCGTCTTGCGTAGGATGTGGAATTTGTGCCGCAGTTTGTCCAAGAGGTGTGTTGAAATTAGAAAATGGAACGGTAGACATTGACAATCGAGGGATTGATCTACGAACCATCCATGTACCGATGGATAGTGTTGGGATTTTGTAAAAAATGATCACATGATATGAAAAAGTAATGGAATCTATCTAAGAAATGTATCTTTGCATACACCAACATTACCACTTATGCTTAAGATACTAGGAAAAATAATATTTTGGTTCACTCGATGGAAAGTCAATTTTGACTTGCCACCAGGAGTTAATCGCTGTGTAATTATTGCCTCTCCTCATACCAGTAATTGGGATTTTTTATATGCTAGAGCGGGGTTTGCTATTCTAGACATCCCATTACGGTATACTGTAAAAAAAGAATTTTTACGTTTTCCTTTCAAAACACTAATGAATTTTTTAGGTGCTATTGGTATTGACCGAACACCTAAAAAACCAGGAGAAGAGCGTCCAAGTTTGACGGATGCCATGGCTGAACTATTTGAAGGTAGAAAAGAATTAGCTGTAATGGTAACACCAGAAGGGACACGTTCTTTACGAACAGAATGGAAAACTGGATTTTATTACGTGGCTAAAAAAGCAAACGTTCCGGTCTGTTTTGGCTATCTTGATTATGAGAAAAGAGAAGCTGGTGTTGGAGGAGTCCTTCATCTTTCTGATGACATGGATGCAGACCTTCGAAAAATCATGGCTTTCTATAAAGATATCAAAGGGAAAATTCCAGAAAAATTTAGTGTAGATCTTCGATATGATGGTAAAAAAGAAGATAGCCCAGCTTCTTAGTATTTAGTATTCATCTTTTTTTATTATTTTAGATGAATATTTTTTTCAAAAAAATATAAACTCCCCCTTGTTAACCAATTTATTATTAACCCGATTTTAAACAGTAATCACATGAAACAATTATTACCTAGTTTTATCTTTTTATTTCTTTTATGTAACCTATCCTTAGAGGCGCAAAATCTAGGTTGTGATGGTGGAGATCGTTATATTAATGACCTCTTTACTTCTACAGCGGCCCCAACGACGATACAGTTTGGTTCTAATACCACCGTAAATAACCAAAGCCAAGATTTGTTTATGGATATCTACGAACCAGATGGCGACGGTTTAGCTGAGCGACCTGTGATTATGATGGCTTTTGGTGGTAGTTTTATTGGCGGAGATCGAGGAACGGTAGCCAGTTATTGTAGAGAATATGCACAGAAAGGATATGTAACGGTAGCGATTGATTATCGAATTTATGATAAACCATTATTCCCTTTACCTGATTCTACTGATATGCTTGAAGTAGTAGTAGGTTCTATTTCAGATATGAAAGCGGCAATACGTCAACTGAGAAGTGATGCTGACAACGGAAATCCTTATCGAATAGATCCTAATCGTATTATTGTAGGTGGAATTTCTGCCGGAGCAATCGTAGCAGTGCATACTGCATATCTTCAAGATTCAGATAATTTACCTGCTTTCTTAGCGGACGAAGTTGCAGCACAAGGAGGTTTTGAAGGAAATTCTAATAATTCCACACTTGGTTATTCTAGCGAGGTTCAAGGGGTGTTAAATTATTATGGTGCCTTATATCGAGCGGAATATATGAACGCTGGAGAAGCTCCTATTTCTAGCATACATGGTACCGCAGATGATATTGTTCCTTATGGTTTTGATTTTGCTCAAGTGTGTTTAGGTCTTTGTATTGAAATTATCTCTATGCAAGGAAGTTCTATTATTCATGATGAAGCGATTGCCGAAGGAATCCCTAGTAAATTTATTTCTGTGCTTGATGGTGGACATGGTACATTCTCTTCTGTTTGGTACGATAGCATGCGTGTAAATAGCGCTCGGTTGATGCATGATGAGGTACTATGTAATGGTTTTGTAGGTACACAAAATCTACAAGAAGATGTAAGCAAATATGTAGTTGCTTTCCCTAACCCTGCGGATGAAAATATTACATTAGATTTTAATAATTTGAATGAAGTATATGACTTGACTATTATGGACAATACTGGACGTGTACTAAAATCTTTTACCAATCAAGTAAACAATCAAATGGTCATACATCGAGAAGACTTTGCTTCTGGGTTTTATGTCATTAATGTCCGATTCCATAATGCAGATTATGCTCCCGTAAATAAAAGAATCGTGTTTAAGCCAAGGTTCTAACTTTTGTTTTAAACATTAAAAAATAAAGCGGCTTTCCTCCCACAGGAAAGCCGCTTTTACATTTGTATATTTGGTTTCATCAAACCTATTTATATACGTTTTCGCAAAGTATCCAAATTGAAAATAAAGGGATTTTAGTATCTGCCTTTATTGATAATTCAAAGATACCTATTGGGCATCCACGGTACAATTCAAATTTATACAAAAAACCAGAAGTCTAATTGCATTATTTTGTATTATTGTACTGTTAATCAGTAAAATAAGCGGTATATGTCGAAGTCGAAAGATTTATATGATTTGGTACATTCGCTCAATGCTTCCGAAAAACGGTATTTCAAATTGTATATTCAAGCATTTAGCGGACAGAAAAGAAAACGGTATGAAGCACATTTTGAGGAAATACTCAAAATGAAATCGTTTAATAAATTGATTTGGAAGCGAAAATTACAAAAAAGTAGTTCGAACAAAAGTATGATAGAGGCCAATACTTATCTCTATAACACGATTTTAAAAGTGCTTACCCATTTTCATACAGAAAGTAATATTCACAATCAACTTTCGAATCAATTAATGCAAGCGAATACATTGATTGAGAAACGATTATATGATCAAGCATTAAATAAATTACATGCGTTAAAAGAAACCGCGGAAAATGTACAACTCTATCCGTTTAAAGAACGCGCATTGATGCTAGAAATGGTAATGTTGAACCACACTGGTCGATTGCGTGGAGATCCCGCATTATTGAATGAAAAAGAAGAAGCACTTTATTCGACTATTCAAAAACATGAAAACCTAGCACAATATACCTTTCTCATTATTCGATATAGCAATCTACGTGCCCGAATGAACAGCCTCAGAACGAAAAAAATGTTTGATGAGTTGAGCAATTTTTTAGCACAACCTTTACTCCAAGATATCAAATATGCGCAAAGCTATTCCGCAGCACATTACTTTTTTGATATCAACATTATCCTCAATTATTTAATCGGTAACCTAGCCAAAAGCTACGATTATGCCTTGAAGTTTTTTGAATATTTTAAAGCAAACTTCAAACGAAAAGAAAAAGGATTTGCCTTTGAAGAAATTACAGCAGTATTTCGCATAATGGAAACGAGTTTACAATTGAAACGGTATGAAATTTACCTCCAATATCGTCCTCAATATATGGAAGCTTTAAAGCGAATTCCTAACAATCTACATTATATTTCAGGCTTACTATGGTTATACAACTCCGATTTGCTTTTTTATATCGTTCAAGGAAAAATCAAAGAAGCACAAACTGCAATACAATGGTTCGAAAATCAATTAGCAGAAAGCAATCGCAAAACCAGCAGTTATTGGTTTATTCATATCAAAAGGGCATATATCGAATTTATAGAAGGTAATTTTAACCAAAGTATTGAATTTGTAGATCGTGTTTTTACCGATGAAAATAAATCAAAATTACATCTTCGCTCTGCCGCTAAATTACTTTATATCCTAAATCATTTTGAATTAGGAAATTTTATCTTTCTCGAAAATGTAATCCTGTCAACTAAACGATATTTAATCAAATTGGATGCTTGGTTTGAACCCGAACAAGAGCTTATCCTCTTTATTCAAAAAACAA
>JAHDCJ010000143.1 GCA_020629935.1 Saprospiraceae bacterium
GTAGGGATAGCAGTGGAACAGACAAATGCAATGCGTCTGTTGGAACGAATAGCCCGGCCATCCGCCCAAATAAATTTCTTATTTTTTATCTTTCGAAATCAAGAAACGAGGTACCTTAAACCCTTACACTTTGATTTTATTTTGCGCTTATTTATTTTTCAAAATTGTTGCTCGAATTGCATTCAAATCAATAGGATCATTGGCAATTTGCAAGGTATTTAAGGTAGATTTAAGCAAGGCAATTACTTCCGATGAGTTGTGTTGATTGGTAACTACACCGGAGATAATGAGCACTCGATCTTTACATGGGATAGCCAAATAATGTTCCTCAAGCACTCTACGTACTTGGTTGTTTTTTGTAGGATGCTCGAAAGACCAATGTAGGTATTTCCCATTGGCTTGACTAGGTTCCATTTTTTGAGTAGCATCCAATTTGATTTTCAAGTCTGATTCTGCGTTCTGCATTTCGCTTTGCATTGTTTTGCGTAGGATAGTTTCGGTATTTGCATCAGAAGCAAGGTTCAGCCCTTTGATGGGAATACTGAGCAATTGGATCAATTTGCCATCTGCCATAAAACTGATATTTCCGTTGTTGATTGTGCGCACGTTTTTGCCTTTTACCTTTACGGAGAAGTGGCTATTTTTGTGGTTAAATACTTGGACGAAACCGTAGGCCGTTCGAATACCCGCAGAGCGAAAATCTTGTGTTTGAATTAATTCTCCCATTTTATAAGTCTTTCGATCCAAAATTCTTCCATCTCTTGCATAGCTATTAAAATCACCAATTTCTTTCCCCTTTTCGTAGTTTCCTTGTGCTCTGATTTGACCATTATCGTACCATTCGGTGGTTTGGCCATGATGTTGGCTATCTTCGAAATTACTTTCCAATTTTAAGATTCCTTTTTCGTACCAATTTTTTACGGTACCAAATACTTCTCCGTTTTTATAAGGAACTTCTTGGTCTTTTGATCCAGACTGGAACCACCATTGATGGAGGCCATCTTCTTTCCCCATGACGTAATTTCCTGTTGATTTAATTTGTCCACTTTCGTACCATTCGGTGAGTTTTCCGTTGGGTAGGCCATTAGAATAAGTGACTTCTAATTTCTTTTTGGTGTTGGGATACCATTGCCTTTCGAGGCCTTCTTGCACTCCATTTTTAAAATTGGTTTCGTAGATTTTTTGGCCATTCGATTCCCATCCTGTGGCGGTACCATTTTGTTTGCCCTCTTTGAATTGAATCTCTTCTTTCTTTTTGGCAGATCTCAAATAATCTTCATAATTTGTTTTAGCTTTTTCTTTCTGTCGATCATTTTGAGGAGGATGTACATCATATGCGGTACCCGAGAAAGGAGGTATGGTATTGATTTGATAATATTTTCCGTCTCGTTGTTGTTCTAACTGAGAAAAATGTACTCTTTTTTGAGCTTGTAACATTTGGATACAAAGTAAAGAGCAAGATAAAAGAAAGGCTATATTTTTCATTGGTATAGATTATTTGATCACTTGTAAAATTTCATCTTTTTTCATATCTACAATTTTCCTTCCAATTAAGCTTAGGAATTTTTGTTCCGCTTCGGTAATTGAATATTTTGTAGCAATATTGATGGTCAATTCATATAAAATTTGCATATCTACCTCACTGACATTTTGCATATCATTTTTCAAAATCTGGGTCAATCGTTCTCTTTCAAACGTTGGATTTATGGATTTTGGTGTTTCGGCAGTGTTATTTTTTATTAGTTCTTCAAAACTAAAGTAAATGAGGGTAACATTTTTAAATTTACAGATTTCGGTAAGTTCTTTTTCTAGTACAATTTGTTTAGAATCAAGGCTACTATAGGCTAATTTCCCTACCATTCGAAAAAGGGAAGATCCTTTTTGATTTCCAGTGAAAGTATTGGCGATTCCTGTATTATCGGCATCGACTACAAATAGAATTTTTTGTTTAGCTTCTTTATCGGAGAGTAATAATTCCATAGCGGTTTTGTAGCCAATATTATCAGAAACGCCTCCATCTGTAATTTGTAGAAAACATTTTTTGGTATCGTAGCAACTTTCGAGTGTGGTTGTAGAAATAGCTACGGGGAAAGAACCTGAGGCTTTGATACCTACGGCGTGTGGCATCTCATAGGTATTCATTTTCTTTTTCGTATGATATCGTTTGACTCGATGGGAGTAACCTGAAATCATGTAATTATCTAAGATTTTAGGCGTAAATGGGACGATTGACATATTTAGAAAATTGGTACCATTAGCTACATGTAGAGGTAAAATAACTTCTTTATTAATGCTATCTTTTGGAATAAACATATCCCCAAGTGTAATACTTCTTACCTTTGCTCCTTGGATTTTTTTTCGATCTTTATAGCCAAGTACATAATTATCTACTTCTCGTTCTAAGATGTCTCCTTCGTCTAGATGTGAAAACCAAAGACGTGGGTTGAGGAAATAGTTTCGCAACATTGGTTTGGCATAAGATCGGCCTAGGCAATCTTTCACACATTCTTCATAAGCATTATTTAGGCGAAATCCTTCTTCAAAAGGTTTCACATAATGATGCTCATATAAAGCCGCGATGTATGCCCCTGCGGCAAAACCACCACCAGAAACAGTAGAAAAGTAATCGATTTCATTTAGTGCATTTTGTTTAAAAGAGAGATTGATATTTTCTAATTCCATCATAATACCGAGTGCAAAATTAGCTGCACGAGATCCTCCGCCAGAGATGGCCATTGCCACGCTCATTTCTGGGTTTTGATTGGGTCTTTCTTGTACCGATCGGTAATTATTTACATCAGGAGCAGGTACATTTTGACCAACTTTTAGAAATTGATCTCTAGAAATATGAATTGATTTATTACAAGAAGAGAGGAAAAAGGATAATAAAATAAGAGCACTAAAAAAACGCATTTGGAGAATCATTTAGGAATAATGATGTCTTTCAATTCCAATATTTTTTTTCGAAAGCAAAGGCTAATTTCTATTCAAATGTTGGGTTAAAAAACGTTAATACAAAAAGTATACAAATATACATTTTTTGACTAAATGTTTACGCTTTGTTTAAAGGAAAGGAAGATAGTTTGAGAATAACAAAAAAAGGTGGCTCGAAAGCCACCTTTAGTATTTATTTCGTTTTGACTAATTTTTTTGGTCTTGCGAACCAACCTTCTCCATGTAAGGAGATGGAATATAAGCCCGTAGAAAGTCGATCTACTGGAATAGCCACGGTGTTTTCACCTTCTTCAAGAGCTACAGATTGAAGTAATACTACCCTACCCATGATATCGGTAATTTGAACGGTGGATGAAGGGTCTGGAAATGCGGAATAGTATTTTATAAATACATGTTTTTGATTAATCACTGGGTTTGGAAAGACTTCCTCTATGGCGCTTGTAATGGATTCATCATAACAAGAAGATTTAAGATAAACTGGATCAAAATAATGTGCAGTTCCATCCATATCCACTTGTACTAATCGGTAATAATTATCAATCCACACTTTTTCATCAAGGATTTCATATTGACGGGTTGATTCAGAATTACCAAAAGCTTCTACAAGCATTAACTCTTCAAAGTGGATACCATCACGGCTTTCTTCAACAACAAAGTAAGCGGCATTTTCTTCTGTGGCCGTTTCCCATTGGATATTTGCTTCACAGCCTTTATCTGTAGCTGTGAATTTCGTCAACTCTACAGGTAGATCAACGCCGATACGACATTCGTAAGGAATTTCGAAAACGTAATTTTCTAAATCCCCAAGTTCTACGTCATAAAACCCAGGTCCATCTACTGCGGTAATGGTTGTTCTAGGAAATTGAAATTCATCAAGAAAGTTGATCCGAATTGGTTCGTTATCTAACAAGTTAATCTCTAATTTGATACGGCCAATTTTAGTCCATTTATTATGGTAAATATTAACTCCTACTCCACTAACCAACGCCACATTATAAGAAGATATCGTATCCATTGAACCCATCAGAGTGTGTGGATAGAAAAAGCTAAACCCATCTTCAGACATGACCAAACCTACAATATCAAGCTCTTCACTAATTTGAAAAGACTCTCCTTGTCCTTGTGGATTTGTGTTATTTACTTGACTAGAATATGGCGCAATAGTTTTTCGCTCATGCGACATTCTTATATTATGGCTCCCCAATTTAAACTCACTATTGGGATTATTTGCTTTAATTTCTAAATCAACAAATAGAACTTGGTCCTCACAATTAAATTGATGAGTGACTAACCGAATATCAGCTACTCCATCATGTTGGGCTTGACTGAGAAAAGCATTAAAAGAAAGTAAGATGGTAAGGTAAAAATAAATGTATTTCATCTAGCTTGATTAATTGGGGCGTTTTATAAAATCATCACTTTCATTAAGTCACAATGCAAATATACAGAACAAAACGAGATTTAACAAGTCTTGTGACTTGAATATCAACAAGATACAACTTATTACAAATTAAAATACTTACATTTTTATTCAATAAAAACAAGGAGGGGTTTTATTTTAATGTGACATCAAAAAAAGACAATTATCGGCACAAATACCTAAAAATGATGGAATAATCCATCCTTTCCATTACACCAATCATAGAATAAAATATGTTTCGCGACATTTCACTAATTGTCACATTTTTACAAATTTAATATTTTCATAATCTAAAAAAAAATAGGTTATCCGTGATTAGACAACCTATTAAAAAAGTGATATTTTTTTTCAAAAAAATATTTTCAATACGGCAAAATATCGCTCATATTTACTATTTGATCTGATTTTTCAAAGATTCAACCTCTTCCTCAAGCTTTTTTACATCTTCTTCTAACTCCTCAATCTTCCAATTTAACTTCTTTAATTGGTCATTATCTTCTTTTGTTACTTCTGTGACTGATTCTGTTTGCGCCTCTGATTTATTAAAATTAAACAACTTCTTTAAATCCATTTCTTCCCCAGTAATTAAATGACTTCCTACATAAACACTAGGAATTAAAATTATTAAGACCAAAATAAATCGGGTAAATCCTGTAATTCTTCTTTTGCCTGCCATAATGAAATCTTATTTATTGATGATTAATTAAATAGGCTTACTAAATAAAGTAAATCCTTTGCTACTTATATTGATTGAACACATTTCTAATATAGGCGATAATTTCTACTTTGACCTACTTATTCTACTTACTTAACAAATATTTAGATTTTCCTAGGAAAAGATCGGATTTAAAGAAATTCGAACTAAAAAGTAAACTATAATTACAAATATAGTTTACTAATGTGAAATATTTTTTTTATATTTGAATATACCATTATAAATCAAACCCATTTTTCTATGAAAGATTTAAAATATTCCGTGGCTTATTTAGCTCCAATTATGATGTTTGCCGCACTTTACTTTGGCGGTGTTTGGTCATTTTCAGCGGTGATACTCGCCTTTGTTATTATACCTTTATTAGAAGCCTTTTTGCCTGGAACAGAGGAAAATTTTAGCGAAGCAGAAGAAGAAAAGCAAAATAACAAATTCATTTTTGATTTTATGCTCTACTCGAATGTTCCTATGGTTTGGTCTCTTCTACTCTACTTTTTCTATGTATTGTCAACAAGTGATTTATTGTGGTGGGAGATTATGGGTATGACCATGAGTACGGGCGTTATGCTGGGTTACAGTATCAATGTAGCACATGAAATGGGCCATCGTCATACTTTCCATGAACGATTGATGTCAAAGATGTTGTTATTACCTTCGCATTATCTTCATTTTAGTATTGAGCATAATTTAGGTCATCACAAAAATGTATCTACGGATAAAGATCCCGCCTCTTCTCGATTTAATGAAACGATTTATGCTTTTTATTTCCGCTCGGTTTGGTATAGTTTTTTGAGTGCGTGGAATATTGAATCCAAACGTTTATCTAGAGCAAAAAAGGGATTTTGGACGATGCATAATCAAATGATTTGGTTTCAACTTATTCAGATATCTTATTTAAGTTTAGTCTATATTTTCTTTGGGCCAATGGTTTTAGTAGCAGCCATTATAGCTGGAATTTTAGGCTTCCTATTATTAGAAAGCGTTAATTATATTGAGCATTATGGATTGCGAAGAAAGAAACTACCGAACGGGAAATATGAACCTGTACAACCTTATCATTCGTGGAATTCCAATCATGAAATTGGAAGAATTTTCTTATATGAATTGACTCGACATTCGGATCATCATTTTAAAGCCACACGAAAATATCAGGTCTTACGACATTTTGAAGAAAGTCCACAACTTCCCTATGGATATCCTGGCTCGATTATTTTAGCGATGTTTCCTCCATTGTGGTTTCATGTGATGAATCCTCAAGTTTTGCAATATGTAGAAGCCGAAGGAGCCAATGTAAGTCTAGCTTTAGCTTAGGTTTTATTTATCGAACTTTACATTATTTAGCTTAGCCAAATAATCTGGAAATTTCTTACAAACAATAGGATCAGTACAAGGAATGGATTTGATTTTATTGGCAACGGCTAATGCTTTTTTGTGCAATAGTTTATTTCTAGAGCCAATAGCAATTAGCGCATGGGCTTGACCTTCTTTGACCCAATCGGAAGAATATTCAAATCCGAATTCAATGACCATGAGGTGTTTTAAGAAGTAATTATTATCTAAAATTTTACTTTTCTTAGCTAATGCGGCTACACAACGATAACCTGTTCGTCTAACCAAATGACTTTGATTCATATCGGTCCAATCATTGGCTTTATCTAGGGTAAAAGACGTTTTAGAAACTAAATGATTTACAAAATAATTGGAGACATCAAAGGTGTATACGCGTTGTACTTGTTCGTCTAACTCTTCGACTTGTACTTTGTCAAATTCGGCGATTAAGGTAGCGAGAAGTTTGGCCTCGTGTACTTCTTTTTTCCAAAGGCTAAGGGCGAGCTTATGATTACGCCCAATTTCCTTGGCCATTTTTTTAATTTCGCTTATACTCAAACCATAACAGGTTTCGGATGACTTCGTATTCCGAGCAAAGGACTCTTGTTTTTTTGAGTCACCGAGTTCAGCCATTTTTTTAACCACTTGATTTGCGGTCATGAATTTTACTTTGGAGGGTGGATAATTAATTTTATTTATTGGCCTAGGTTTTAAGGGATTGCAAGGTACTGATAAATTCTAACTTTCTAATTTTTCTTCTAAAAAATATTCAACGGATTATTTAATTCAAAGCGATTCCCATATTTATTTTCTAATTCTTTTGCTCGATCTAGGAATTTCTCTTTTCCATAATCTTGAATAAACTGTAAGGTTCCTCCTTTATGCGCAGCAAAACCCCATCCTAAAACAGAACCTACATTGGCATCTGCGGTGGTCCTCACTACCCCTTCTTCCATGCATCGAATGGTTTCAATGACTTGAATAAACATTAAGCGATCTTCGATTTCTTTGGTTTCCAATTGTACTTCGTCTCCTTCAATTAAATTCGTTAAATCAGGCCATAATGTTTTTGTTCCCAAAGCATCATAATCGTAGAAGCCTGCTTTTTTGTGTTTACCCAATCGCTCCCATTCATTGACCATTTTTTCTAATAAATTATAGCCAGGTAAAGGCGTATAATCATCGCCCAAATCATTAGCCATTTCTCTAAAGATGTCTTGGATCAAATTCAACCCAAAATCATCAGCCATTTCTAAAGGACCGCGTTTCATACCTGCTTGTTTGCCTGCATGCTCGATGCGGGAAGCCTTTTGTCCCTCAGACAAAATAGCCATGCCTTCCATGATATAAGCGCCAGCTATTCGGGTAATATAAAATCCACGTTGGTCACCAACAACAATCGGTGTTTTCTTTATTAATTTTACAAAGTCGAAAGCTCTAGCAATGGTTTCGTCAGAGGTGTTTTCGGCTTTAATAATTTCTACTAAATTTCTTTTTTCTACGGGTGCGAAAAAATGTAAACCCACAAAGTTTTGAGGATTCACCGAGGCTTTGGCTAGGCTACTAATCGGAATGGTAGAGGTATTACTTGCAAAAACGCAATAATTATCGATATACTTTTCGGTCTCTTTGGTCACCTGATTTTTAAGTTGTCGATTTTCATAAACAGCTTCAATTACTAGATCACAATCTTTAAAATCTTTGACTGATTCTGTGGTGATTATTCGATCTAAGGCTGCTTGTAAATCGCCTTCCTCTATTTTCCCTGCAATCAAATGTTTATTTAATAAATCCTCAATAATACCTTTTCCTCTTTCCGCAATTACAATCGAAACATCTTTTAGCACTACTTCCAATCCTGCTAAGGTAGAAATAAAACCAATGCCCGACCCCATCAATCCAGAGCCAATAATTCCTATTCGTTTGGGCCTAAATTTTCCAAAGCCTTTAGGCCGACTAGATCCTGATTTAATGGTATTAAAATCAAACCAAAAAGTACTCGTCAGATTTTTGCATACTTGTCCTAAAATCAGATCTGTGAAATAACGACTTTCTATGCGACTCGCCGATTTAAAGTCAAGTAAACCCACTTCGGAGATGGTATCTAGAATCGCTAGAGGTGCAGGAAAGTTTCGATGTGTTCTTGCAGATATGCGTGTAGCCTCCAAGCCCAAGAATCGTTGAACCGATGGATGCTTACTTCCTTTCCCATTTATTTTTGCGCCTTTTCGATCCCAAGGTTGTTGGATGTCTCTATTATTAAGAATCCATTCCTTTGCCCTTTTAACTAAGTCCCTTCGGTCGCTTACGAGTTCGTCAATTAAGCCATGGGCTAAAGCTTCTTTTGCGTTAAGTGTTTTCCCTTCGGTCAATAACGGAGTTGCTTTTTCTATACCCAACATCCAAACTAAGCGCACCAATCCTCCACCTCCAGGCATCATACCCAAGGTAACTTCAGGCAGTCCAATGATTGTATCTGGTTTGTCAATGGCAATTCGATAATGGGTAGCAAGTGCAAGTTCGAAGCCATTACCTAGTGCGGTGCCATTGATAGCAGCGACAAAAGGTACGCCTAAGGTTTCAATGATTCGAAAGACTTCTTTTAATTTTTCTACGAAAGAAAAAACAGCTTTAGCCTCTTTGGCTTGACTTAAATATTCTAAATCACCACCAATTAAAAAACTATTTTTACTTGAAGTGAGAATCACCCCTTCCAGTTCCCCTTTCTTGAGTTCTCTTTTTAAATGCGCCAATACGGGCAAAAAAGAACGCCCAATTTCATGGTTAATAATATTATGGCGGGTATTCTCCATGTCTAAAGTCAAGGTGACAATATTCGAAGTATCTTTTTGATATTTTATCATAGAAAAATGCGCTTAAATTCGTTCAATTATCGTAGTAACTCCCATACCTCCACCTACACAAAGGGTAATGAGTCCTGTGTTTAAATCTTGTCGTTCCAATTCGTCTAAAACTGTTCCGAGCAGCATTGCGCCTGTAGCACCCAATGGATGTCCCATGGCTATTGCGCCGCCATTTACATTTAGTTTTTCAATATCGATCCCTAAATCATTTTGGAACTTTAACACTGGTGCGGCAAAGGCTTCATTCATTTCCCAAAGATCAATATCTTGGGCTTCCATTCCTGCTATTTTCAAAGCTTTTTTACTTGCGGGTGTAGGGCCTTCCAGCATAATGGTGGGTTCTGATCCGATATTGGCAATCGCTCGAATTCGAGCTTTCGGTTTTAAGTTCAGGGTTTTCCCTGCTTGTTCGCTACCGATTAAAACGAGCGCTGCTCCATCTACTATTCCCGAAGAATTTCCTGCGGTATGCATATGCAAGATGCGTTCTACTTCGCCATATTTTTGTAGTGCCAAGTCGTCATAACCTAAAGCGCCAATTTGTTGAAAAACTGCGCGCAAACTTCCTAATCCTTCTAGTGTTGTTTCTGGTCGAAGATGTTCATCTTTATCTAAAATCAGCAAACCATTTCGATCTAAAATCGGAATGATGGACGATTGAAAATATCCTTTCTCCCAAGCATTTGCCGCTCGTTGTTGAGATAGCAAGGCATATTCATCGAGCATTTGTCGAGTGTAGCCTTCTTTCGTAGCGATCAAATCTGCACCGATGCCTTGAGGCACATAAGCTACTTTACTACTTACCTCAGGATCAAACATCATTGCTCCGCCGTCCGAACCAATGGGCACGCGGCTCATGCTTTCGACGCCACCAGCAATCACCAAATGTTCCCAACCCGATCGAATTTTCATTGCGGCCAGATTAACCGCTTCTAGTCCAGAAGCACAAAACCGGTTTAATTGAGTTCCGGGTACTTGATCATCCCATCCAGCAAAAAGCAAAGCCGTTTTGGCGATATCAGCGCCTTGTTCACCGACAGGACTTACACAGCCAATAAGCACATCATCGACTTCTTGGGTTGGTATTTGATGTCGATCTTTTAAGGCATTCAACAAGGTACTCAACAATCGAACAGGTTTCACTTCGTGGAGTGCGCCTCCTTGTTTTCCTTTTCCTCTAGGGCTTCGAATTGCATCAAAAATGTAAGCTTCATTCATAGTGTATATTCCGTTTGGAAAGGCTGAAAATACGAAATATAATTAAGAACTTGACTATGTTTATTGAAGAGGTCTTAGAGTTTATAAGGTTTTTTCTACATCTCTTTAAATCTTCGCTACTTTAGTCGCTTCCATGCCTCCATTTTTATTTATAATTTGAATGAAGTAAAAACCTTTGGTTAGAATGGGATGCATTAATATATAGGGTGTTTTTGTTTCGATCATATTTTACTTTTTGTTTTTGACCATGTTGGTTAAAAATATGGA
>JAHDCJ010000025.1 GCA_020629935.1 Saprospiraceae bacterium
TTAGGGTGAAACCGGGAATCGAACCCTGTTCCTCGCATTCACAGCGCGACGCATTACCAAATATGCTAATCTCACCATTTAAATTATTCGTTGTGATGGGTGGTCTCGAACCACCGACCTTTCGGGTATCAGCCGACTGCGCCAACCTACTGCGCCACATCACAATTTTACTTTTTACTTGATTGGGTTAGCGATGTGTAACCGTGGGCTGCAAGCCCAGATTCAGCTTTGCTGAAGCCGAGCGTTTAGCGAGCGGTGAAACGTAGCGCCGAGCTTTAGCTCGGAACCCCCAAATAAAAAATAGAGCGAACAGTGAGGATCGAACTCACTCCTCCGACGTGGCATGCCGGTATACTGCCAATGATACGATATTCGCTTATCGAGCTGTTGGAGGGATTTGAACCCACAATCTCCTGATTACAAGTCAGGTGCAATACCCTTATGCTACAACAGCTTCAAATTATAAACTAATTAACCAAAACCTAGCGGAAACGGTGGGATTCGAACCCACGACTCGAGTCAACGAGCTACCTGTTTTCAAGACAAGCTCCTCATGCCGCCCGGATCATTTCCAATATATTGCGGAAGATACAGGATTCGAACCTGTGTCACGGAATGACCGTGAACCGTACCTTTCCAAGGCAGTACAATACCGCTCTGTCAATCTTCCGGTTTGTGGAAAAGGTAGGACTCGAACCTACAAGATCAAATGATGCCTGTTTTACAGACAGGTACGCTACCGATTACGTGCTACTTTTCCATTCCTAATTTGGTGCCTTCGGTAGGATTCGAACCTACGACCATCTGGATGTAAACCAGGCACTCTGGCCAACTGAGTTACGAAGACGATTTAAAATAATTGAAGTCATACAAGGAATCGAACCCTAATCTCCGGAGTCGTATTCCGGTATTTTTCCATTTAAACTATACGACCATAAATGGGCTTTTATTTAAGCCCGGATCTAGCGATCTAGAATATGATGTCTTCTGTCATCATGGATGTCCGTGAAGTGGACATGCCCATTTCTATTCGCGTAGACACTGCGATTAAAATAATAATTGATGTAATCATTGGTTTTTGGTTTTGTTTTGTAATTAAAATTTAGTGGACCTCTAGAGAATCGAACCCTACTCAACCGGTATGCAAAACCAGTTCGCCTTGCCTTGGAACATGGAAGCCCTTGTTTAATTTTTTTTAAAAAATATGGGGAAGTGATCGGAAATTTTCAGATCACATGCCCCTTGAATTTATAGTGATTACTTACTCAGTACATTCGATTAAATTAATCGATAGTCCTAGGTAAGAAGTTTGTCAATGAACAATGTTCAAAATGTGAAAACCGGAAAATTTCGGGTTTCCAACATTCTTAAAAAATAGTACCAATGGTGGGAGTCGAACCCACAATCCTTGCGGACACGGTTTCTAAAACCGCTACGTATACCGTTTCGCCACACTGGCATTTAAGAATAATAATACCTCATTTTGTAGGGAGCCGGTTGTTTGCAAAATCTATTTTATGCTAAACCTCTACCGGCTCCGTCAATTTTGAAGGCATTGTCTTTTAGTCCAAATTGTAGGATTCGAACCTACATCTCCTGGAGTCCAAGTCCAGCGCTTTAAAACCTTATTAAGCTAAATCTGGAGATTTAAATAAACGATACATTTATCGTTTAGCGGTCCAGACGGGACTCGAACCCGCATAACCCAGATAGACAATCTAGTCGGCTTCCATTGCCATCACAAGACCATTGTTGTTGCTTCTCATCATAAAGAGAAGGCTAGTTTTTTGTCCAAATTGTAGGGTTCGAACCTACATCTCCTGAATTCCAAATCCAGTGCTTTTAGTCCTTATTAAGCTAAATCTGGTGATTGATTTAAACGATACCTTTATCGTTAATTTTAATATAGAGCGAGTAGTCGGATTCGAACCGACATCACCAGGGTGGAAGCCTAGCATCTTAAACCATTAATACGATACTCGCTTAAACGGAGAGGTTGTGTGCACTTTTCCCTGTGAAACAATCCTCCTCCGAGGAAGTGACTTTGATGCCTCGAAATCACTTTAAAATAGAGACTTATCTACCGCAAATAAGAGGTCTCTTGGATATCGGTTTCCATACCGAATCCGTTCAGCAATCCTTTGAAAGCTGTTTAATTTTCTAGTACAAAAAGTAATAGATAAGTGGACGTAGTAGGACTCGAACCTACGACTCCCTGATTAAAAGTCAGGTGCTCTACCAACTAAGCTATACATCCATCTTGCGGTTATAAAATACCAATGAAGGTTTAAGGTAAGTACATTTGCCTTTGTCTTAACTTGTTGATATACAGCGTAAGTGTATATCAAAAAACCTTTGCGGGCCCGGTAGGGGTTGAACCTACGACCTGACGGTTAACAGCCGCCTGCTCTACCGCTGAGCTACAAACCCGTTAGTAAGTTTCCGATAAATCGGTTTCCCTTTGCGGGATAAAAATGGTTGAAAATTCCGGGGAGTTCCGGCTTAGGAAAGTAAACGATGATCGCCTCTCAGGGCGGCCACGTTCTGTTTCCCTTTGCCTGTCGAATTCCCCTTAATATCCCGACGATAGCCGTTTGGATTTATGGGCGAATCACAGGGGGTAAAACCGTAGACCGAAATGCTGATATGTTGCATGAGGCGATTCATGATAATTAATTTAAGTGATATTAATTTTTACTTTTTATTGATTAATATACTATGCATTTTATTTGTTTGCGCAGTACGTGAATATAAACTACAAGTCGTTTTGATTAGTTCCGAAGCGGTTCGTTTTTTTTATAAAAAAATAAAATTATTAATTACGACTTGTTTCAAGTTGTTGATTTATAGACAATTGTATCTGGTCTTTTTTTTGAAAAAATTATCCATTTATTATATTGATCTTTTGGATGAGTTGTTTACAAGTGTCTTTTGGATGCTTCCACCAATCTACAGACCAAGTGGTTATATAATGGTAACCTGTTTCTTTTAATACTTTTTTAATGTAACTATTCCAATAGGGAGCATGTTTAAATTGATCTAAAAAGTCATCTACTTGAATTAAGATGGGTTGGCTTAGATTATCTTTTGGTTCAATATAGATATCAAAACAAAGGTCAGCGAGTTTTGGAAAAACTTTTATTCTGGTGGGTTCTAATTTTTCTTTTAGTCGGTGGACTATTTCCATGACCATTTCATTTCTTAGGGGTTGGGAATTTTCAAAAGAGAGGAAAGGTGTCATGTTTTTTGAAAACAGATTTCTTTCTTTGTGCGCGATAAATAAATAATCAGCTAATAGTTGTAGGCCTTGTTGATTTTCTAATTGGTTGATTTGTTGATATAAATAATCTACTTCAATAGAAGAGAATACGGTAATTTTTTGTGCGGGATAAAAAGAAAGGTATTGGAGGTGTTGAATATTATCTTCTTGATTGAGTCGAAGAAGATTAGGATGCAATCCTTGTGTTTTACTATCAAAAGTAAAAGAGATAAATAAGGTTGAAAAATTAAATCGCATCAAATCTTTAGGGAGACAAAGTTGATATTCGATGCCTTTGTTTTCTAGGCTTTTTTTGTAAATATTTAATGCTTTGTTGGCGGCTTTTAATTGACCTTCAGAAAAGCAAAGAATTCCTAATTTACTATTGGCAGGTAGTTTGTGTATGGCAATTAGTATGGCTTCAATTTCTTTTGGATTATCTTCATTTTCTGAAGAATAATTGCCATCTACTTGATAGACTCTCACTTGCGTATTTTCCTTTGATAAGGGATAATAGACCAATTGATCTTTCCACGCTTTATCTCTTGCAAATAGAGCAAAAGGTGTTGGGCTTTGGTGGTTAATAATTAATGAGATTTGGTGGAAATGTTGAAAGGAGGTAGGCGGATTTTTTTTATCTAAATTTCCAAAAGCAATGATATTGGAAAATTTTCCTAGATTATTTTCTAAAGATTTTTGTTCGATTTTTTCTAGATTATCTATAAGTAGTACGTTGGGTGTTTCTAAGTCTTTGGGTAATAATTTAGTAGCACATTCTGGGCTTAGTAATAAAATTGGAAAGCATTGATGGATGAAATTAAAGTCTTTAGTAGCGAGTTCTTTTAGTGTAGATTCAGCGACAAAAGCGCTGGACTGATTGCCAAATAATTGTTGATATCGGGTTTTGTTGTTTTGTTTGAGTTGATTAATATAAAAGGCTCTAGAATGATTAAAGTCATTTTTTACTTGCGATGCAATTTGGGAATTTTGAGTGGCTAATTGTGTCTCGAAAGATTTCAATAGATTTTCATCATGTGGAATTTCTTTCCGATAGCGCGTATCGAGCACATGATGTAAATACCAACTTTTAAAAGCTGCGATCCAGTGATTAGAGTGGACTTGAATTAAGGCTTGAAAAACCAATTTTGTTGGTTCAGAGCAAGCAAGCCAAAATTTGTTCCAAGGATAAAGATCTTGAAAAGCGCCCCGATTAGAATCAACAATTTCGAGTTGATGTAGAAGTTGTTTGAGATGAATTTGTTTTTCTTGTAATCCTTTTTCTTTTTCTTCGATTTCTATGATGTGCGCGGTATTTATTTTCTGAATAAGTTGACTATATTCTTCTTCAAAAATATTGATTTTGGATTTATAATTTGGTGGACTAAACTGGGTAGAGTTGTTTTCAATAATGGTTTGTACGTGATTAGGAATACGAACTTTCCAATCATTTAAAGCATCAATAAAACGGTTGATGTTGAGCACCATTTCGTCAATTTGATTGCTGTCTTCATTTTCAAAAATAAAAGGAATGAATCGATGACTTTTGTGTTCTTTAACTAATTCAGTATAGCTTTTTTTGATTGCATTTTGTGCCTGAATAATATTCTTTTGTCTTTTTTGAAAAATACTTTTTATACGAAGTTTAGTTTGTTTATAGGCCGTGTTTCCAGAAAATTCGGTTCCATATTGGAGATCATAATCTTGAATTTCTTCTTTTAAATTTTGTGCTTTTAGTAGACAAGATTCAAAATGGGTTTCATAAAGATTTTTTAAATCGGTGGCATACGATTGATTTAGGGCAATGGCTTCGTGGTATAAAGCAGCGGCTTCTTTTTGGAGTATAGGTAGATGCTTGTCTAATTGATTTTGTGCTTGATCTAAGTCAAATGTTTGGAATAGATTAGGATGTAAAATTTGCAAGGGATGATCTAGGCGATTGACCTTTTTATATAAGGATTCTCCATCTTGGATATCTTGGCTAATACGTTCAAATTCAAGGAGATTGAATTGGAATTGTTTGGGATTTAGTTCGCTGTTAAGGAGTTCTCGTTGTTCTATTTTTTGAAAAGATAAAAAATGACTAACTACTTCAATCCATCGTTTGCTACCAAAGACTAAGTGATCTAATTGATGAAGTCCAATTTGGAGATGTTGTTCATTCCTTTGGTTTTGATTAAGTAAAACTTCCCAATCTACAGGATCTTCTTGGGGATTATTTGGACTAAGATTTATTTGTTTAAATTGTTGGATGACTTTATTGAAATCATAACTATCGTTGGCAATAAGAAGGCTTAAATCTTTAATTCCAATTTCGTGCAAATATTCTTGAATTTTGGATAGCGTTTCTTCTACCTCTGCTATAATAACAACCTTTTGTTGATTATAGAGTAAGGTAGTGGCGAGATTGGCAAGGGTATAGGTTTTCCCTGTTCCTGGAAGTCCAGAAACCAAAATATTTGGATGCGTATTAAATAAATGAAAAAGTTGTCCTTGATCTGGACTTACATTTAATGCTTGGAAGAGATGTCGAATATGGAGGGTAGATTGATGGGGTTGAGGTAAAGCTGATTCTATATCTTTTGCTTCACTTATTGGGTGATCATGTCCAAAACCGACTTGAATATCATTTGGTATATCTTCTTTTTCCATGAGCAAAAACTTAAGGAGGTTATCTTATGAAATTTAGGTTAATTGGTCAAGATAACATCAGTTAAAAAAGTGAATATAAGTAATTTGTTTAGACTAGACCTAATAATTTACGCATAATCCTTACCTTTGATTTAATGGAAAATTTGATTCGAGATAAGCGGTTTTGGATTTTGATAATTGGACTTTTGTTGTTCAATTTATTAATTGGGAATTGGAGCACAGTTTTGTGGGATGAGGATGAAGCGGCATATGCTGGATTTGCATTAGAAATGGTGGAATCTGGAGATTGGTTGATTCCTGATTTTATTTGGTCGGATCATCATCGTAAACCTCCCTTCCATTTTTGGAGTATTGCGGTAAGTTATCATGTTTTTGGAGTGAATGAATGGGCTACACGTTTTCCAATGATCTTGTTTTTTCTACTGTTTTTATGGTCGTTTCGTCGGATGGCTGCGCCTGTTTTTGGTGCATCTGTTAGTCTTTGGGCTACGGTCTTTTTGATGTCGAATATCATGTTGATCAATGTAGCTAAAATTGCATTTACAGATACGACTTTATTGTGTTTTCAGACGATTTGTATTTTGGCGTTGTTTAATTATATGAAAAATCCCCATTGGAAATGGAATGTAATTTTTTGGGGAGCGATTGCATTGGGGATGTTAACAAAAGGGCCTCCAGTACTTATTTTAGGATTAGGAGCCTTTGGTTTTTTATTTGTATTTCATAAATCGCGTAAGCGATTGCTCGGAATGCATCCTTGGTTTTTCTTGCCATTAGCCGCATTGCCTTTATTTCTTTGGGGATATTTGGCTTGGCAAAAAGATGGGGGAGAGATGGTTCAGTATATGATTGATTTTTATGTTTTTAAGCGAGTGAGTGGCGATGCCCATGTCTTTGGACAAACAGGACCTCCAGGTTATTTTTTAGTGGTTGTATTGTTGGCATTTTTACCATTTTTGAGTGTGTTATTTGCTGGAATTCGTCAATTTATTTCGAAAATAAAAAAGCCAGATGAGGAAAGTTTGTTTCTAATTTCTTGGTTGCTTTTTGGGTGGTTTTTTTATGAAATTATGCCAAGTAAACTGCCTTCTTATGTAATGGGAGGAATTCCTGCATTTGCGATTATTGCTGGACAAGCTGCGGTGCGTATTGATGAAGAAAATTATCCTTGGATTAAATGGGTAAAAGGGGGGAGTGGTTTGTTCTTTATTTTAAGTTTTGGGATATTGGTCGGTTTGATCTTTTTTGGATGGGAATTTGGCGGAAGAGGCGCTTTATTACGTAGTATGTTTGTAGCTACTATTTTGTGGGGGCTTGCTATCGTAGGGGCGATTGGTGTATTTGCTAGAAGGAATTCGGTGGGAATGACTAGTTCGGTTTTATTTGGGATGTTATTGACAGGTTTGTTTTATTTAATGTTATTGCCTTTGTTAAATAATCAACGAGGGATCAATAAAAAAGTAGCATTAGAAATCAGCCAAACCGTAGCCAAAGGAACACCTATTATTTTTGGAGAAGACTTACCTTTTGATCCAGGCTTAGGCTTTTATATACAAAAGTATTGTGGAAAAGTATATCGACATGAACCTATGGAAGTAGATGCGATAAAAGCGTATTTTTCTGAGGAATCCCCTTTGATTATTATGACTGATGCATGGCGAAATAGCATCGCTAAGCGATTGGAGGAGACGGGACAATCTTTTTCTTTAGAAAAGAAAATAGAAGGACTACGATCTGAAGATTTCAGACCAATAAATTATTGGATAGTATATCCCAAGGAAATGGAATAGGGCGAAAAATAATTGCTTATACAGTGAAATTACTTCTAAAGATAAAGTATAAGATAATTAAGGCTATAATAACAACCCCTATGGTAATGTAAGCAATCTTTCTACCTTCTGTAGAATCAACTACTTGTTGTTTTTTGCTTAATTCTTTTCTTTTTTGACGAGCTTCTTCTCTATTCATAATATAACTAAATTAAAAAAGTAATGCACCAAAATAATCAAAATTATTTAAGTGCATTACTTTTTTAAAGTTTTTTCAATAGATGGAGTATTAATTTCCTAAGATAAGTGGTAATCCACCACCTTCTCCACCTACAATGACTACTTTCGAGTTGGGTGATTGAGACAGTTCTAGTGTAGCTTCAATTCCTTTATCTTTAAGAATTTTGTCTGTCAAACTTTGATTTAAGATTCTGTTTGCATCTGCTTTCGCTTGTGCTTCAATCACTTTACGCTCTGCTTCTTTACGTTCCTTGTCTAATCGGAATTCGTATTGCAAAGACTCTTGTTCTTCTTTTAATTTACGTTCAATTGCTGCTTGTAAGGATTGTGGAAGTGCAACCTCTCTAATCAATACGGCATCAATGGTTAAATATTTTTTGGTAACTGCAGTAGAGGTGCGTGTAAAGATCTCATCTTGAATGGCTTCTCTTTTTGTAGAGTAAAGTTCTTCAGGTAGGTATTTACCAATAACTTCCCGAGTTGCCGAACGAATTTCTGGTTTAATGATCCGTTCTAAGTAGCTCGTTCCAATTTGATCATGTAGATAACCTACTTTATCTCCAATCGGTTGGTATCGATAAGAAAGTTCTACTTTAATGGTCAAACCATTTTTAGATAATACTTGCATAGATTCAAAAGCCTCATTGGTTCGAATATCATATCTAAAAATTCGATTCCATGGGGCGATCATGTGAAATCCTTGATCAAGGACTGCGTCTTTTTGAATACCACCTCCAAAACGTTTAAATATTACGCCTTTTTCACCCGCATTAATGGTATAAAAAATGCTGTTGGATAAGGCCACAATAACAAACAAGGAGATGAATACAATAACTCCTAATGTGGCTAATTTATTTTTTTTCATAATTTTTGGTTTTTATAATTTGCTTTACCTTCTGAACAGGGAAGTTAAGGATTTAGTTGCTTAAATGCCTAATTCTAGCCAGTTTTAATATTAACATCCATAAAAAATCGACGAAAGGAAGCGATTGGAGTATAATCTTTTTTTATTAAAAATGGCTATCGTAATATTCAATTACTGTAGGATCTAGCATGATATCTCTTGGGTGGATTCTTTTCTTCAAAATAATACCTTCTAAACTGGTACATCGACTAAGTGCTACATAGGTTTGACCATGAGCAAATGCCCCTTTACCTAAATCAATGATTACATTTTCAAATGTTTTTCCTTGGCTTTTATGTATGGTTATTGCCCAAGCCAATCGCACAGGATATTGCTTGAAGGTACCAATGGTATCTGTGATAAGTTCGCCTTTTAGGTCGATTTTATGTCGAATCATTTCCCAAGAGGCGGGTTTAATTTTTAATATATCTTCTGTACCATCGTCACGAATGACTTTGACTTTTAGTTTTTCTCTATCTAAATCAATCACTTTTCCTAATGTGCCATTAACATATTTTTTGTTGACATCATTTTTTATAAACATGACCTGAGCCCCTTTTTTTAATTGAAGAATAGGTGCTGTAGGAAAAAGATTTTCTTTAAAATTGCCACTTACTGTGGCTACAAATTGATGAGACACTTCATCTAATGCCTCTAACCTTGACGAATTGATTTTGTTTACCGTGTCGTTTCTTGCAGAAAGTGTGATGAAGTCGGTATGCAAGGTAAGTTCTTCTGTATCTTCAATGTATCGTTCGTTTAGGGCTTCTAGGTCATCATAATCTAGGGAATTGGTTCGAATTGCATCAAGTAGATTAACAAAACCTCTATTTTTTTGTCTAAAGACTTCTCGTAATTCTAAGCCTTCTAATTCGAATTCGTCAAATACTTCAGCAGAGAAGAAATAAGGGGTTTGGTATTGCGTTTTAAAAAACAACATTTCATCTTGCCGAACCACAGGTGGAAGTTGAAATAAATCACCAAAAAAGATCATTTGAGCTCCACCAAAAGGTAAGTTTTCATCACGGCCATTGATACGCAGAAACTGATCTATATGGTCAATTAAATCTGCTCGAACCATAGAGATTTCATCTATGATAAAGGCATCGGGTTTTTGATAGATTTTCTTGTAGGGTTTTGACTTAATTTGATCTCTGGTAAGTGTTTTGGGAGGGAATCCAAAAAAGGAATGAATGGTTTGTCCTTGGATATGTAATGCAGCGATTCCGGTAGGTGCAAGAACGACGACTTTTTTTCGAGTCGTTTTTTTAAATAGTTTTAAAAGGGTAGATTTTCCTGTACCTGCACGTCCTGTGATGAACATGCTCGTTCCTTTTTCCAATTCATCTAAAACATGTTGGAAATCGTCATTTAATATCACTGGAGGAAGATCAGACATTCAAATTATTTTGAGGGTGTTTTTTAAAGACCTTATTGAAAAGGCTGCATTCTTTTTTCAAGTGCAAGATACAATTCCAAATACCAATTTGGACAATAAGTACAAGAATTAAAATGTCTGTTTTTATCTAATCGATGAGGAAGAATAATAATATCAGTAGAAGGTTGATTTTTTAACATCTTTTGTAATGCTGAAAAATCGCTTGGGTTTAATCCGATTTGATTGGCTGTAGGTGGATTTGGGCGAATATAAAAACTAGCTTTATCAAGATTTCGATGATCTGCTTTTGCTTTTTTTCGATCAAAGTCATTGGGGAAATCAAGTTGAATTTCATTTTCGTTAATAGCAATAGATTGATAAAACCCTTCAGGTATCTTAGCTTCTTCAGAAGTTAGTTTGGGCCCATATTGAATTGATCCATATTGAAAGGGAAATGTATTTATTTTTTGATGATTTGGGGTGGTATCCCATATTTCAATCACCTTTTCTTTTTTTAAGATTAAAAGAATGAAGGAGGTATTCAAGTCATTTTCTACTTCAGTTATTTTTTCCTTAGCCATTGAATTTTCTTGGTTTTTAGGGCTATTACAAGTCGAGAAAAGGAAAATATGAACTAAAAAACATATAATAAAAATGAAATTTAGAGAAGATGTAGAAAAATGCGGAGAAATAAGTTTAAAATACATAGTTGTTTTTCTGTAAATGTTTTGGGGCTTACTAAAATTAAATTACCTTTACTTTTTTAATATTTGTATCAAAAGTTAATCTTTTAATTCAATGAAGCAGGTCCTACTTTGCTTTTCCATTTTACTTGCTTGGAACCTATCGGTTTTCGGTAAAAGTACGCCTTTTATTCAAGCTAACCAATGGATATCCGAAATGCCTCCACCTCCAGGAGACACCTTAATCTATCAATTGCCAACCAATAACTTGGTGGTCATTTGTTTAGAGCCAGATAACCCTGGTCCTTTCTTTACTTATGATACAATTACTTGTAGCTCACCATTGAGTTTTGGAACGATTGTATCGATTGATCAAGCGAATACATGTTTTACCTATGCATCAGGTGCTATTGATGGGGTTGATGTGGTTTGTGTAGAATATTGTGATGGAGCAGGGAGCTGTGAAGTTTCTCAGTATACGATTTTGATCAATGATGGTCAAATTTCGGCTGAACCAGATACCGTATCTACTACCATTGATACTCCTGTATTGGTAGACGCATTGAATAATGATGTGTTTATTGGTGAAACTGAAATTAGTATAGTGAGTTTACCTTCAGAAGGCGCAGTTGTTGTAAATGGAGATAATACACTAACCTATACACCAGCATTAGGCTTTTGTGGGGTAGATGATTTTATATACCAAATATGTGCACACCCTGACATCTGTGATATTACTCAGGTGGTCGTTAATGTAGGATCTAATTGTGAAGGAGCTCCCATTGAAGTTTATAATAGTTTTTCTCCAAATGGAGATAATATAAATGATGTATTCGTTGTAGAGGGCTTGGGAGGATTTCCTGACCATGTAGTAAAAGTGTTTAACCGTTGGGGCGTATTGATTTACGAAGCAAGAAACTATGATAATAGTTGGCGAGGAGATTGGAATGGAAAAGATCTTCCAGATGGTACTTATTTTTATTTAATAGAAGATGGAAATGGGACTACTTACAGTGGATATCTTCAATTGCATCGATAACACAGGATGCATGATATTTATTAAAAATGCAAAATCCAATTATAGCATGATTAAAAAATATGGCTTGGTACTTTGTAGTTTTTTCTTGTTCTTCGGATGGAGTAATCTTTCCTTTGGACAACAAGATGCCATGTACACACAATATATGTTCAATACCTTAGCTTATAATCCAGCTTATGCAGGGAGTAAGGACTATATGAGTATTGATTTGTTGCATCGTCAACAATGGCTTCAATTAGAAGGAGCGCCAAACACCCAAGTGTTCAACATTCATTCTCCTTTACGAAGTGAACGCATTGGCCTTGGTTTTTCTGCGTTTCGAGATCAAATTGGTCCCACACAACAAATTGGGATTAATGCGAGTTATGCTTATCGAATACCTATTGGAAAAGGAAAATTGGCTTTAGGATTACAAGGTGGAATTACGAATTGGAGATCAGATTTTACCGAGTTGACACAAGCAAACCCTAATGATCCTGTATTTCAAGCGGCACCTACTCCTGTATTGTGGTTGCCTAATTTTGGAGCTGGGGTATATTATTCTTCTAATCTGTTTTATGTAGGGGCTTCTATTCCTCGTATTTTAGATCCTAATTTACGAACAGAAGGAGTGGACCCAACAACTCAAGATATCATTGCTAGACAGTATCGTCATTTTTATTTGATGGGAGGTGTAGCACTTAAATTAAGTCAAAATTTAGTTTTCAAACCCTCTTTCTTAATTAAAAATGTAGGGTTGTTTGGGGAATTTACTAAACGAGGAAATGATGTAACGGCACCTTCAGAATATGATATTGATATTGCCCTTTTGATTAGAGAAGTATTCTGGATTGGAACCTCTTACCGAGCTGGTTTTTCTTCTGTTGGAGATGCAGCCTCATTTGATTCTGTAGATTTTTTAATTGGTATCCATTTAAAAAATGGTTTACGAATTGGAGCTGGGTATGATTATACGTTAACTAAATTACGTACTGTTTCGAATGGCTCGTATGAGGTAATGATAGGCTATGATTTTTTCTATGAAAAAGGTAAAGTGGTTACCCCACGGTATTTTTAATATATTCATTTTAGCATAATTGTAGATAAGGAAACTTAACCAAAAAACACTTCCGTATATAATGAAATTTAAGTCGATAATATCTGTTCTCTTTTTAGTCCTTATGGCCAGCAATTTAGTTTTTGCACAAAAAGCAAAACTGAGTAAGGCGAATAAATATTACGAGAACCTTAATTATCAGGATGCGGTTGAACTGTATCTTGATATATTAGATAAACGAGATCTTTCTGAAGCAAAATTTAAACTGGCAGATTGTTACCGAAAAATAGGAAATACTAGTGAGGCTGAATATTGGTATGGTCAAGTGGTTCGCTTAAAAGAAGTTGAACCTATTCATAAGCTTTATTATGGAATGGCTTTGCAGAGTAATGGAAAATGTGAACAGGCTCAACGTTGGTATGATGAATATGCGCAATTATTGCCAGAAGAAATGCGTGGTCAATTTTTAAAACAATCTTGCGCGTCAGAAAATGTAGATGATTTGATGACTGCAAATTCTGCATTTTATGAGATAGAAAGAATCCCAATGATCAATTCTGATTTGGATGATTTTGGGGCCGTATTCTTTAAACAAGGAATTATTTTCGCTTCGGAAAGAGATAAAGGTGGTCCAATCAAACGAATCTCTTCTTGGACAGGAAATCCTTTTTTAGAATTATACTACGCAGAAATTTATGCAGAAGAGGAAGGGGAATTTAATTTTTCTTATGGATCACCTGAAAAATATGCCTCTAAATTAAATACTAAATTACATGATGGTCCTGTGGCTTTTTCAAGAGATCAAAATACCATTTACTTTACACGAAATAATATAGTTGGTGGTAAAGTAGGGAAGGATGATGAAGGCATAGTAAGATTAAAAGTTTTTTCCGCGGAATTAGTGGATAACCAATGGACTGCACTTAAAGGCTTGCCTTTTAATAGTGATGAATATTCTGTTGCTCATCCTACTTTATCCGCTGATGGTAATAGTTTATACTTTTCCTCTGATATGCCAGGAGGCGCAGGAGGAATGGATCTTTATGTTTCAAAAATGGTCAATGGTCGTTGGTCTCCAGCGGTAAATTTAGGGGTTTATATTCCTGAAATTAATACAGAAAGTGATGAAGTCTTTCCTTTTATTCATTCGGATGGAACCTTATATTTTTCTACGAATGGACATAATGGTCTGGGTGGATTAGATGTTTTTTATTCTAAAAAAATAGGTGAAACTTGGGGACCAATAACTAATATGGGCTATCCAATTAATTCCATTAATGATGATTTTGGTATTAGCCTAAACGAAGGTAAAAACTTTGGTTATGTGGCCTCTAATAGAGAAGGTGGCGCTGGAAATGATGATATCTATAGTTTTAAACGTTTAGTTGTTGATGTAGATGTAATCGTAATTGATGAACAGTCAGGTTTACCTATCGAAGATGCTATTGTAACTTATAATTGTGCTGGAGGATCTCCAGTAACCACCGATGCTTCAGGAATGATATACCTTGAAGTGGCTTTAGAAAAAGTTTGTGATTTTACCGCAAATAAAGAAGGATACGAAGTGGGAATGGGATCTACAAGTTCTAAAGGTTATAAATCTGGAGATCGATTACTCGTACAAATCCCCCTTTCAAGACCACTTGAATTTGATCTTGTAGGGACAGTAGTTGATGATTTAGGTCGCCCAGTTTCTAATGCGAATGTAGTTATTACCTCTGATTGTAATGATGAGCCTATAAGACTTCAAACAGACATCAATGGAAATTATGATACTAAATTAGACCCCGACTGTTGTTATTTGGTTAAATCAGAAAAAGATGATTATTTGATTCAGACTACCGATGTATGTACACGGGGAATGAATGAATCGACAAGTTTAACAGCTGATGTAACAATGGTTCCTTATAAAGATCCTTCTACTGTAATCACAACGACCACAAACCCAACGGTGATTACTACAGAAACAGAAACTGGAGATCCAGTGACTACGGTGATTACCAATGAAGTAGTTACGATTCAGTTACCTAAAATATACTATGATTTTGATCGAGCGAATATTAGACGCGATGCCTCTTTGGACCTAGAAACGGTTTATAATGTAATGACTGCAAATTCAGATATCATTATCGAAATTGCTTCACATACCGATTCGAGAGGGCCCGCTCGTTATAATTTAAAACTTTCTAATAGACGTGCAGAAGCGGTTGTCCGTTACCTTATTAAAAAAGGAATTGATCGTAATCGATTAGTAGCCCAAGGTTATGGAGAATCACAAATAATAAATGGTTGTGTAGATGAGGTGCCTTGTTCTACCCCTCAACATCAGGAGAACAGAAGGACAGAAATGCGTGTTATTGGAACACTATCAGGTGGAATGTTTCCTGGATACCTATAAGTAGGAAATCAGGCATTTTTACTTTGCAAATTTGAATACAAAACAAAACCAAGGTTTTAAATTTTTTAAAACCATAATACAATTAAGAATCCATACATTTAAGACCTTTTCAAAGGTTGGCACTATTTTATTAGTAAACAAACTACGGATAGTTATAATTACTATCCTTTACTAAAATAGGGAACTATAACGTTAGAAATCCTATTTTAAACAATAAAAGACGAAAATAAGAGTTTTGCAAAGAGTTAGTTTAAGAGAAAATACTCGAAAAAGAACTTGTTTTTGAAACTTATTTGCGTATTTTTATTGAATTTGTAAACTTTTTGATTGAATTATTGCGAATAACTTGATATGATTAAAGATTATCTTTAGCTTTGAGTTATTATTATTCTAAATAATGTATAGGATGAAAAGATCGAGTACTCAACACAAGTCGAAAAAATCTATTCTCTCCTTATTGACAATTGGGATACTTTTTATTTCTCAATTTGCAATAGCACAGCCCCAATCATTAATGAAAGCAGATAAATACTATGAGTTATTTGCTTTCGAACAAGCAATTCCTTTTTATTTGGATGCGTTAAAAATTGATGAAAATAATACACGGGCATTGAGTAGATTAGGTGATTGTTATCGCCTAACTGGAAATTTGGACAATGCATCTTCTTGGTATGGAAAAGCCATGAATAGAGCAGACAAAAAGCCAATGGACATTTACCATTATGCCCAAATGCTAAAATCTACAGGAATGTATGATGAAGCAAAATTGTGGTTTAATGATTATGCTCGTTTTGAATTAGAAAAGGGTTCCCATTTTGCAAAGTCTTGTGATTTTGCAAAATCGAATAAAGATGGAAATCCTCCTTTTGAGGTTCAAAAAGTAGCAACAAACTCTACAGCATCTGACTTTGGCCCTGCATTCTTTGGGGATCAAGTGGTGCTTTCTTCTTTTAGAAAAGATAAAATTAATCCATCTGGAAATGATGAGATCATTAAAGATTCTTATAATATGCTTTATATTACGAATCGCCTTTCTGATGGAGGACTTAGTAGTTTGAAGGTCTTAAAAACAGAATATCGCTCAGAATCTAATCAATGTTTCGTTAGTTATAGAAATGGTAAGGTGGCTTTCGTGAAAAACAATAATAATTTTACGAATGGAGTTTTACCATTGGCAGAAACTGGAGTTAAGATGGATATTTATCTAGCCAATGCGAATACTGCAGGTATTTGGGAAGAAGTTATCCCTTTTACTTTTAATGGTGTTCGATATTCCAATTCTTGGCCTTTCTTAGCAAAAGATGGAAAAACAATGTATTTCGCATCGAATGCACCAGGAGGTTATGGTGGATATGATATTTATACAAGTACGTATCAAAATGGTACTTGGTCTGAACCTAAAAATTTAGGTTCTCGTGTCAATTCTGCCGGAAATGAAATTAGTCCTTTCTTAGAAAATGGTGTCTTATACTTTTCTTCAGATTGGCATATGGGATTTGGAGGTTTAGATATCTTCAAAAGCCAATT
Source organism: Saprospiraceae bacterium (assembly GCA_020629935.1). Classification (GTDB taxonomy): domain Bacteria; phylum Bacteroidota; class Bacteroidia; order Chitinophagales; family Saprospiraceae; genus JAHDCJ01. The sequence goes on from JAHDCJ010000025.1 coordinate 16,883, forward strand.
GGTTGATGGAGTATGGAGTAAGATCACCAATATGGGTGATGGAATTAATGGCCCACAAAATGACTATTCATTTATTTTTGATGCGAATAAAGAGCAAGGATATTTTACCTCTAATCGAAAGGGGAGTCGTGGAAATGATGATATCTATAAGGTGACTTTTGATGGATCATTCGCTTTCTCTCCAGTAACAGAAGCAAGTCCTTCTCCAATTACTGATACCGCCATAGAGCCAGGACCTTCTTCTTCTGCTCCTATTACGACGACTTCCACGCCTAGTGTACCATTCTATACGGGGAAAATTGTGAATTCAGAAACAGAAGATGCGCTTGCAGGAGTTCGAGTGCTTGCTAAGAATAAACAAACGGGTACTGAAATCCAAACGACTACAAATAGTAAAGGGATTTATGATTTACCATTGAAAAAAGATTTTTCTTATTTGGTTGGTTTTTCTAAAGTGGGCTATTTAAATACAGATAAAACAGTAAATGTCGATGCAAATACAAAGTTGAACTTCCTAGGAAGTTTGGAAATGGAGCCTTCTCCAATCTCTACTGAAAAACCAGAGACTGAAGTTACTAGCTCTAAACCCTTATTTGAAGAAACGGTAAAAGGGGTCAACCCAATTACTTCTACTGTAGATATGGGAACGAAACCTATAATACCAGATGTAACGCCAAAAGGTGGAGGAACAACGACTACAACCGAGACCAACAAAGTGGTCTTGAAAAGTAATGTGTTTGAAGTACAAGTAGGTGTTTATAAAAGTCCAAGTATGTCTAAATTGCGTAGTTTAGGTGATTTAGGTATGGTGTATGGAGATGAACGAGGTGATGTAACTGCTTATAAAGTAGGAACGTTTGAAAAGCGGGAAGATGCTGCAAAGGCTCAAAAAGAAATTGTAAAACGAGGATTTAAAGGTGCTTTTGTACGAAAAGTAACCGAAAATAATCCTATAGTTAATGCCATTACGAGTATGACTAATGCTAAGGACGAACCCGTAACAAGTGGACCATCAACCTCTACGCCTTCTTCAAGCCCTTCGGCTAGCAACGAAAAAGGTCTCGTTTTTAAAGTACAATTAGGAGCTTACAAAGATCCAGCAAAAATTGCTATTGATAATCGATTGAACAATTGGGGAGATATCCAAATGGAAAAGATTTCTAATGGATTGACTCGAATATTATTAGGGAACTTTGAAAATAAAAAAGCAGCTGATAAAGCAAAAGTAAAGGCTATTGAGTACGGAGTGCAAGGAGCTTATGTAGTTGCTTACCGCGATGGTAGAAAAATATCAATGAAAAGTCTTCCTCAATAGGATCTTTCATTATTAAGTTATTTAAAAATTGGCCTTCTTTTATAAGAGGGCCTTTTTTATGCATCGAAGTCTGTGAAATTGACTGTATTCGCTGAAGGAATATGTGGTACGATATCATTTGCTAGATTATACCAAGAGCTAGAAGCCATTATCCAATGATCAGAAGTGATGGCTATAGCTGTAGATTCTATTATGGCTCGATCCGCATCTGGAACAAGTTCTATTTGCCAATCCCATTGATTATCTATGGAGAATTGTGTTAGCCATGTTTTAAGACGTATACTATTTGATACAGGCTCATCAATAAACCATATCACTTTTTCCACATCATGTTTAACTAGAGCCTTTCCAATGGCATGTATAGCAGGAAAGGTTTCTTCTACCTTTCGGTATGTTCCATGAATACCTGCAATGTCTCTAAAAATTTGATCGTGCCCTTTAAATAAATAAGCTCCAGCCAAGGCACTTTCTATAGTAATAAGGAGATTAAAAGCATCCACTGCAATGATCTTCCCTTTAAGGATATCTGCTTGAATTTCTTGTTGTTGTATGGCGGATAAATCTTTCACACTACATGCTGTTCGCTTTAAGGCTTGTGCTTGTCTTTTATTTAATCGGTACCGATTACAAACTATAGTTGATGCTGCGTTTTCCCCATATCCTCTTTGATAGAGATAAGTTAAATCTTTAAAGGCTTCTTTCAATTGGTCGATATGTTTTATTCCAAAAAAAAGATCATCTTTTGGTGCAGGTCCACGATGTTTAGGTTTATTACTCATTAGAAAAAAGAATATTGAAAAATTAACTCTACTCTACATTTAATCTTTTAAATTAGTGATTAGTTCAACAACCACACAAAAATCCTATGAGCATTTCAGAAAAATTTATTGGAGTCATAAAAAAAATATTGCCTTCTCCTTTTACTATCGCAGTACTATTGACCCTATTTACGGTATTTCTTGCGTTGATTTTAACGCCTCCAAAACCAGACGGAGGAATGCATATCTTGCAATTAGGAGGCTATTGGCAGGATGGTTTTGACGACTTTTTTAAGTTTGGAATGCAAATGATGTTAATTCTTGTTTTAGGGCATGCTTTAGCCTTGACCAAGCCATTTACAAGTTTAATAAATAGTACGCTGAAATATTGTACCTCTACGGCAAATGCCGCGTTATTAGTGACCTTTATTACGGTGGCGATGGCTTTGTTTAATTGGGGATTGGGTCTTATTATTGGAGCATTATACGCTCGGAAAGTGGCAGAATATGCCCAACAAAATAAAATACCTCTCAATTATCCTTTAATTGGAGCAGCGGGTTATTCTGGACTTATGGTATGGCATGGAGGATTATCGGGTTCTGCACCTGCTGCGGTGGCGAATAAAAGCGATGATATTGTTGGGTTAGAATCGGCAATCTCGATGAGTGAAACGGTGTTTTCTTCCATGAATTTGGTGACTTCTATTTTGCTTTTGATTATTCTTCCTTTAGGCATGTATTTTATGGGGAAAAGGGTAGAGCCACAAAAGATCAACCTACCAAGACGACCTAAAAAAGAAAAAATGAATCCAGCAGTTGGAGCGGAAAAATTAGATGATGCGGGTTGGTTAGCCTTGCTTTTTAGTTTAATTGTGATTAGTATTATTGCCTATTTTGCTTTTATTAAACCCGAAGTTATTAGCCTTGATTTTTTAAATCTCAATTTTATCATTCTCATGCTTTTTGGCTTTGCTATTTTATTGCATGGTAGTTTTCGAAAATTTAATATGGCGATTCAAGAAGCGATTGGTGGGGCAGCAGGTATTATGATTCAATTTCCACTATATGCAGGTATTATGGGAATTATGAAAGGATCGGGATTGATAGGCGTTTTTTCTGAGTTTTTTATATCCATTTCGAATCAAGTGACTTTTCCTTTATTTACTTTTCTTAGTGCGGGATTAGTCAATTTATTTGTGCCTAGTGGTGGTGGACAATGGGCAGTACAAGGCCCAATCATTATAGAAGCAGCGAATGAACTACAAATACCGCTTAATAAATGTATAATGGCTTTAGCCTATGGAGATCAAATTACCAATATGTTACAACCATTTTGGGCTCTGCCTTTACTTGGAATTACTGGATTAAAAGCTAAAGAAATTCTTCCTTACTCTGCTTATCTCTTATTGTTGGGGCTTTTTATCTTCATAAGCATGTTATTAATTTTTTAAATATTCCAGTCGATTTAACGAACAAGATTATAAATCTTACCTTTGTGGATCAATTTAGATAGTAATAATTGATTTTACATTGAAAACAAACGTAATGATGATAAAGAAGCCAACGATATTAGTAACGAATGATGATGGGGTAACTGCTCCAGGAATAAAAGCTTTAGTGGAAGCTGTAAAGCCTTTTGGAAATGTGGTTGTCGTGGCACCTGATAAACCACAATCTGGGCAAGGCCATGCATTAACCTTAGAACATCCTGTTCGCTTAAAAGCAGTCAATATTTTTGAAGGAGTAGAAGCGTATAAATGTACAGGAACACCTGTAGATTGTGTGAAATTGGCTAAAGCGGTGGTCTTAGAAAATCGAACAGCCGATCTTTGTGTTTCGGGAATCAATCATGGTTCTAATGCTTCTGTAAATATTTTGTATTCAGGTACGATGTCGGCTGCCATGGAAGCTTCTTTAGAAGGGATTCCGTCTATTGGTTTTTCTTTGTTGGATTTTGCTATGGATGCAGATTTTAATCCTTGTGTGCCTTTTGTCCAAAAATTGGTGAAAGAGATATTGGAAAATGGAATGGGGAAAGCGAATCTTTTTAATGTAAACTTTCCCAAATTGCCTCTAGCGGAAATTAAAGGAATGAAGATTTGTCGTCAATCTAAGGGCAATTGGAAAGAAGATTATTTAATTCAACAAGATCCAATGGGGCGAAATGTGTATTGGCTGAAAGGAGAATTTATCAATTTTGATACAGGAGAAGATACCGATATTTGGGCTTTAGAAAATGGTTATGTATCCATTGTACCTTCCCAACATGACTTAACAGATTATCAGTCTATGGAAGGACTCCAACATTTTGAAACTGGAAAATTAAATGAAATATGCTAAAAAAGGATTCTGTATTATTTGGTATTATTATAGGATTGGTTATCCCCTTTGTAGCTTACGCTTTAATCATGGAAATTAATGATTTGATTGTCAATAAAAAATTAATTTCTTTAGGAGAAGATCGCTATTTTGAAGGATTTACAGATGCGCTTAAAGCGCTTACTGCCTTATGTTTTAATGTGATTCCGTTTCAATATTTTACAAGAAGATATTTGGATGATGCGATGCGCGGGATGGTAATCGTTACAGTGGTTCTAGTAGTTGCCTGGGTGGTATATTTCGATAAATTACCAATCTAAACACCTAGGGAAACGGTGAAATATTATATCATAGCAGGAGAAGCATCAGGAGATTTGCATGGAGCTAATTTAATCAAAGCCTTAAGCAAAAAAGACAATCAGGCCAATTGCCGTGCTTGGGGAGGAGATCTAATGGAAGCCGAAGGGGCTACCTTGGTCAAGCATTATAGAGATTTAGCTTTTATGGGGTTTATTGAGGTGGTGAAAAATTTAAAAACCATTTTATCCAACTTCAAACTATGTAAATCTGATATCTTAAATTTCCAGCCCGACGTATTAATTCTTATTGATTATCCTGGTTTTAATTTGCGCATGGCTAAGTGGGCAAAGGCAAATGGGATACCAGTCTTTTATTATATTTCGCCTCAAATTTGGGCATGGCATACGAGTCGAGTACATAAAATAAAGAAAGTAGTAGATCGAATGTTTGTCATTCTACCTTTTGAAAAATCCTTCTATCAAGATTACGATTATGAAGTAGATTTTGTAGGACATCCTTTGCTTGATGTTTGTGCTTCTTTTTCTCAAAAAGAACCTCCTAGATGGCTTAATAAAACAGAAAATAAACCCATCATAGCGCTAATGCCAGGAAGTAGGAAACAGGAGATAAAACGTATGCTTCCCCAAATGTTAGATATGGTTATTCATTTTCCAAATTATCAATTTATCTTGGCTGGTGCACCTTCTATAGAGCGAAGTTTTTATGATGAAATTATACAAGATGAACCAGTGATTTTTGTTTCTAATGAAACCTATGCGGTACTCCATGAAGCAGAAGCGGCTTTGGTTACTTCGGGAACTGCCACATTAGAAGCGGCCTTGTTTGATGTGCCACAAGTTGTTTGTTATCAAGGAAATGCTTTATCTTTTTTATTAGCTAAGCGATTAGTGAAAGTAGAATATATTTCATTAGTCAATTTGATTGCCGATCGAGAAGTTATCAAAGAATTAATCCAAGAAGCCTTTAATTTTTCTAATTTGAAAGATGAACTTAATCGTATTTTGACAGTTAATAAAGCCAAGATTCAAGCTGATTATTTATTGATAAAAGAGGAGCTTGGTGGAGTCGGTGCTTCTGAGCGTGCTGCTTCATTGATGTACAATTATTTAAATAAAAAATAGAAAAATGGAAAATCCTATAGTAGAAATGCTTCGTGGTCAAATTGGAGGAGATGCTAAAATGAATCCATCTCCAGCAGGAAAATGGTTGAATGGAACGATACGAAAAGTAGAGGAAGGAATGACCGAAGTGGAATTTGTGGTGAGAGAAGAAATGACGAATCTTGTGGGCGGATTACATGGAGGAATGCTTTCATTAATCATGGATGAAGTAATTGGTATGACGCTATTTACCATGAATAATGAATACCTTTACACTTCTATTAATCTGAATGTTGATTTTTTGCGCCCCGCTTTTAAAGGCAATAAATTAACGGCTAAAACTAAGGTCGTTCGTTTAGGCCGAAATGTTTCTTATGTGGCTTGCGAAGTCGTGAATGAAGAAAATAAAATTGTTGGTGTTGGTCATTCGAATATGGCAGTAACAAAAAATAAAATTCGATAACTATGGAAGTTTTAAGAACGCCCGATCATTGCTTTGATCAATTAGTTGATTATCCATTTAAACCAAATTATATTGATTTAAATGGTATTCGTATGCATTATGTAGACGAAGGAAATGCCGATAATGGCACTGTGCTACTTTTACATGGAGAACCTACTTGGTCTTATTTATATCGAAAAATGATTCCTGTATATGTGGATGCAGGTTTTCGTGTTATTGCACCAGATCTTATCGGTTTTGGTAAATCAGACAAACCGGATGATCCGAATTATTATACCTATGCTTTGCATGAAAAATGGCTTAGTGATTTAATTTTAAATTTGGATTTAAAAGGGATCAATATGTTTTGCCAAGACTGGGGCGGTTTATTGGGCTTACGGGTAATAACCAAACTTGGAGATCGTTTTGATCGAGTAGTCGCTTCTAATACTTTTTTGCCTACAGGTGCTTTGCCTACCAATGAAGCTTTTTTAAAATGGCGTAAATTTTCATTAGAAACGGAAGTCTTTGATATAGGTCGATTAATCAGTCGAGCTACAGTTACAGAAATATCTGAACAAACTTTGGCGGCTTATGATGCGCCTTTCCCAGAAGAAAAATATAAAGCGGCGGCACGTATATTCCCTTCTTTGGTTCCTATTGATACCGAAGATCCAGCACATTTACCGAATATGAAAGCTTGGGAGGTGTTGATGCAATGGAAGAAACCTTTTTTAACTTTGTTTGGAGATGCTGACCCAATTACTAAAGGTGGAGATCGTTTTATGCAGGGAATGATTCCAGGGACAAAAGGGCATCCGCATGAGATTATAGAAGGGGGAGGACATTTCATCCAAGAAGATCATGGGGTAGTATTAGCCAATAAAATGATTGACTTTATTCAAACTACTTCTGTCTAAAATTTACCTTAGATTGGGCAGTATCCTGAAAAAAGGATATTTTTGTATTTAATTCAATAAAAACACCAAAAGCCATTCCTATGCAAGTTATACCACGTTCGATTTATGATGAAGAACATATCATGTTTAAAAAATCATTAGAAGAGTTTGTTCAAAAGGAATTGGTGCCTCATAATACCCAATGGGAAAAAGATCAAATGGTCTCTAGAGAAAGTTGGTTGAAACTCGGAGAAAATGGATATCTCGTGATGCAAGCTCCCGAAGAATATGGTGGTTTGGCAATTGACGATTTTCGGTATAATGCGATTTTTACAGAAGTGTTATCTCAAGCAGGACTTGCTGGTCCAGCAGTAGGATATCCTTTGCATAATGATATTGTGGCGCCATATATTTTACATTATGGTTCTAAAGCTACTTTAGAAAAATATGTACCTAAGATGATTTCTGGTGAAATGATTTTAGCAATTGCGATGACAGAGCCTGGAGCTGGAAGTGATTTGCAAGGTATTCGAACAACCGCAGAAGATAAAGGGGATCATTATTTAGTTAATGGTTCTAAAACTTTTATTACCAATGGTTATCTAGCGGATTTAGTGGTGGTCGCTGTTAAAACAAATCCTGCGCTTGGGGCAAAGGGCATTAGTTTATTGGTAATGGAAGCGGATGCCGAAGGTTTTAGTAAAGGCCAACCTTTTGAAAAAGTAGGTTTACATGCACAAGATACTTGTGAACTTTTCTTTGATAATGTGCAAGTACCTAAAGAGAATTTACTTGGTGGGGAAGGCGAAGGATTTAAATATTTAATGACCGAATTGGCACAAGAACGATTGGTCGTAGGGCTAGGAGCAATTGGTGCAGCAGAGGGTGTATTAAGAGAAACCATTCAATATGTTCAAGATCGACAAGCCTTTGGAAAGTCAATTGGAAAATTTCAAAATACGCGATTTAAAATAGCAGAAATGAGCACTGATATTGCTATGGGGCGCGTCTTTGCCGATCATTGTTTAGCCTTACATAATAAAAAAGAATTGGATGCCGCTACGGCTTCCATGATAAAATATAGACTGACGGATATGCAATGCGATATAGCAGACGAAGGCGTACAATTGCATGGAGGGTATGGCTATATTTGGGAATATCAAGTTGCCCGATCTTGGGCAGATGCTCGGGTGCAACGAATTTATGCAGGGACAAATGAAATCATGAAGGAGTTGATTGCGCGTAAATTTTTAGGTAAATAAGACCACACAGAAACATGAGTAAACTCACCGATCAGTTATTTAAAATGGCAGGTTTTCCGCCAGCCATTGATTTAAATCGTAGTCATAACCCTTGGACTCCAACACCGATAGATAATGAGAAAGTAGACTGTTTTGGATCACCTGAACAGATTATTTTTTTAAATGAAATAGTAAAAGATTTAGGAGGTAAAATCTTTGCTCCAAAATCAATTGATGCCGCTTGTAATTATTTTGTATTAGATGCTACAGGTTTTGAAAGCTTATCGGATATCAATAAACTCTATGGCTTTTTTCAAGGTCGAATGAAAAATTTACGGAGTCATGGACGACTTATTATTTTGTCTAAAAAAGATCAAGAAGTAGAAAATCCAGCAGCACGCATTGCGCAAAAAGCCATTGAAGGTTTTATGCGTTCGATGAGTAAAGAGGTTGGGCGTAAAGGAACAACGGTCAATCAATTGCGTATTTCAAAAGCACTTTTAGCGGATAAAGAAAACTATAAGACCTATTTAAAATCTGCCCTTCATTTTTTATTTTCTACTGGTTCTACTTTTATTACAGGACAACAAATTGATCTTGATGTTCCTGCAAAAAGGAACGAGGATTCTATTCCATTAACTCAATCTTTAAAAGGAAAAACAGCATTAGTTACTGGTGCAGCTCAAGGAATAGGAGAGGCTATTGCTCGATGTTTAGCCAAAGAAGGAGCGCATGTTGTTGTATTGGATCGTCCAGCGGATGAAGACAAAGCCAAAGCGGTGGCCGAGGCCATTGACGGTGTGGTTTTACTTCAAGATGTAAGTAGCGAAGATGCAGGAAAAGCGATTGGTGAATTTGTTCAAAAGAATTTTGATGGCTTAGATATTCTTATTCATAATGCGGGTATTACGCGCGACAAGACGTTGAAAAATATGACTCGTGAGCAATGGGATATGGTATTAAATATTAACCTCCATGCGCTCTATAACATTACGAATACACTATTAGACGCTAATCTTTTGAATACCCAAAGCCGCGTGGTTTGTATGTCTTCTATCATGGGAATAGGTGGCAATTTTGGACAAACCAATTATGGTGCAACCAAAGCAGGCGTAATAGGATTAGTAGAAGCTTTCGCTGGTAAAATGGCTACAAAACAAAGCACCATTAATGCCATTGCTCCAGGATTTATACAAACTCGAATGACCGATAAAATTCCATTTTTCACTAGAGAAATAGGGAAGAAAATGGCTAGCCTAAATCAAGAAGGTTTACCTGTTGATATCGCAGAAACGGTAACTTTTCTTTGTTCTCCAGGAGCTGCTTCTATCAACGGGCAAACGATACGAGTTTGTGGAGGAAGTGTTGTTGGGAAGTAAAGGCCCTTAAAATCGCTTACCCATACTAAAGCCTAGAAGAATAATAGGACCTTGCCCTACATCTGCTCCGTCATTTGCTATATTGATTTCGAACCCAAAGGCTAAACTGGGAGCAAGAAACCAATCTTCGTTTTGTCCCAATAAAAATAAATAGCCTCCTTCTAAGGTAGGTTGTAAAACTACAATATTACTGGTTCCGCTAAATTCTATTAAAGTACCAATATTATCTTTCCAATTGACTTTATTAAACCAAAGATCACTTCGAATTCCGGCAAAGAATTTTGAAAAAGTTGGACTAAAATAATGGCGATATCCTAAGGTAAAACCAAAGCCTCCTCCGCGTTCATCCTCATGAACTCCAAGATCACGATGTCGAATGAAATTATGGCCTATGCGAAGATTAATTGCTTCTCGTTGTCCAAATCCTTTTTCCAAATGGATGCCAGATAATAAACCTGTGGGGTAGGCTTGTAATTCAATACCAATATCAAATGGTTTTTTGTTGTCTTGAGCTTGCAGCCTATTATTTATACCCGTAAAGAGGAGAATAATTAAGACAACAGCAGACAAAATAAAATGATTGGTAGAAAATTTAGTAAAGTACATATTAAAAAGTTTAACTTAGTGATTGTTTATTTACTTCAAAGAAAAAAACGAATTGAATTCCAAATACATAGATCAGGTTTTATCCGAATTTGGTGTTGAAATAGAAATCAATGAACAAGATTTATCTCGTATTCCTACGGATGCACCCTTTTTATGCATTGCAAATCGGAAATATCCAGGGATAGATGAATTACTTTTATTTAAGTTATTTGAGTCTTATCCACGTGCCTTTAAGATGTTAACATTTGTAAAGACCATTCATAGTGCAGAGTTAAAAGATTCCTTTTTTCATCTTCCTTTACCTAAGCGACTTACTTCTAAGCCAACCTATGATTTTGAAGCATTAAAAATGCCTTTGGTAGAAGGAGATAGTCTAGGTATTTTCTTATCTCATCTTCCGAAGAACTTCGGCAATATTAGGAGAAATCATTTACATAAAAAACTTTTTAAAAAGATAAAAGAGTTAAATGTCTCCATTTTACCTGTTTGTATTGACTTTGAAAACCCAATCGTGAGTGATTTTAATGCCATAAATCATATTAACAGCTCAAGAAAAGTTCCTCCAGTAAAGGTGCGTTTGCGTATTGGGAAGGTGATTAAACCGATAGAATATCAAGGGTTTAAAAGCATTTTGCGGTTTCGTAAATTTGTGCAATCTGTGATATATGCACTGGGCTCTGCATTAGACGTAAGGAAATTGTATGGTACTTTTCAAGAAGATGAAGAAGAACAGGCGGTCATTATTGATCCGATAACTGTGGAATTATTAGCAGAAGACATTGCTCAACTTACCTTTGAAAATTTACTATTTTCGTATAATGAATATGATATTTTTGCAGCGCCTTCAAAAAATATTCCTAATATCTTGAGAGAGATTGGGCGATTACGCGAAATTACATTTCGAGCAGTAGGAGAGGGTTCTGGAAAAGATTGTGATCTTGACGAGTATGACATTTATTATCATCAGTTATTTATTTGGGATCGGGAAGCTAAAAAAATAGTTGGTGGATACCGACTTGGTAAAGGAGATGAAATATTCCAACGATTCGGAAAGCAAGGATTTTATGTACATAGTTTGTTTAAGATAAAACCTGGCTTTTATCCAATAATGAATCAATCGGTAGAGTTGGGGCGTTCTTTTGTGGTTGAAGAATATCAAAAAAAGCGCATGCCTTTGTTTATGCTTTGGAAAGGTATTTTGTATTTCTTAGTAAGTAATCCCAACTATCGATATTTGTATGGTCCAATGAGTATAAGTAAATATTATTCTGAAGTATCCAAAAGCATCATTGTCGAATTTGTTCGGAAGAATTACTACGATGAAAACCTTGCGCGATTTTTAAAACCTAGAAAACCTTTTAAATTTAAAAAAGATAAGATCAACATGAAAGTGGTCTTAGATCAAATGGAAGGTGACCTTAAAAATTTGAATGCTTTTATAGAAACTATTGAACCTGACCATATGCGTATTCCAGTGTTATTACGACAATATGTTAAACAAAATGCTCGATTTATTAGTTTTAACTTGGATCCTAAATTTTCGGATGTCTTAGATGGATTTATGATCTTAGATTTAAATGATGTGCCTTATGAAACTATAGCGGCACTAAAGAAGAAATAAAATGGGAAAAATCTTAGCAATTATACGATTAATTATTTGGGGTCTCGCCTTACTTATTGTAGTCCCTTTTATGATTCTCTTTTCATTAATTAGCCATAAGATTTCTATGTGGCTTCGAAAAATTTGGTGTCAATTGGGAAACCTAATTTTGGGTGTTCGTATAGAGCGAACAGGGAATTACCCTAAAGACGGTACACTATTCGCTGCGAATCATCGCTCCTTTTATGACCCTATTATTTTTCTTTCTCGAATGAATATTATGCCTGTATCCAAAGCCGAAGTTCGTAAGTATCCATTGGCAGGTATAGGACTTCATGTGTCGGGCACTATTTTTGTCCAAAGAGAAAATAAAGATAGTCGAACAGCGACTAAAAAAGCGATTGTAGAAGGTTTGAAAAATGGATCATCAATTGTATTATTTCCAGAAGGAACCACTACCGATTTACCTTTAACCAAAGAATTTAAAAAGGGTGCTTTCTTATCTTTAGAGAATACAGGACTTCCAGTTGTACCCGTTGCCATTGAATACCGAAATCCCGATCAATATTATGTAGGAGATGATACGGTGCTTAGCCATTTTATGCGTTGTTTTTGTAAATGGAAGACAGAGGTGAAATTGCATTATGGCGAACCTTTTCTAGTGGAAGATGGTATCGCAGCTAAAGAAAGATGCCAGTCTGAAATCAACGAAAAGCTAAAACAATTTCATAAGGAATGGGGAATAAAGCGAAATTATGACGCATAAAAAAAAGCGCTCTTGGCTTAAAATTTTAGGCTATGTTTTTTTATTTCTATTCATAGCTTTTATTATCCTCGTCCAAATTGCTGGGCAGTTTATGAGCAAGAGTGAAGCAGCCCAACAAAAGATTTTAGAAACTTCGGGTTTAGCATTCAAATTTGAGAATTATACTTTTCAAAATAAGAATGTGCACTATGTTCAAGTGGGTTTTTCAGATCATCTTCCAACCTTAATTTTTGTACATGGATCTCCAGGAGGAGAAGATGCATATCTAGATTATTTATGTGATGTTTCGCTTGCAGAAAAAGCCAATATGATTGCTGTAGATCGTCCTGGATTTGGTCTTTCTGACCCTAAGCATCCACCAAAGAACTTAGCCGAACAATCGGCAAGTTTGCAAGCGATTTTAGAAAGGAATAAACAGAGCCCTAATATCTTGGTGGGGCATTCTTTAGGTGGGCCATTGGTGGCACAAATGACGATGGATTTTCCAGATTTAGTACAAGGTATGATTATGCTTGCTCCAAGTATTGATCCTGAATTAGAACCTGCAATTTGGTGGCGTAAAATTGTAAATTTCCCATTGTTGAGTTGGTTGTGTCCTCGACCATTTTTCAATAGCAATTTAGAAATAATGAATGTCAAACCTGACTTGGAAGCGATGCTTCCAAGATGGAAAAATATTGATTGTCCTGTAATCGTTTTTCAAGGAGGTGAAGATGGTTTAGTGCCCAAAGAAAATGCAGATTTTGCAGTAGCACAAATGCCTCAGATAGAAGTAGAAAAAATAATGTTTCCCAGTGAAGGACATTTAATTATTTGGACACAAAAAGAAGCGATTACCGAAAAGGTACTTCAGTTTTTGAATCTATTTTAATTTAAAAAAATCCTATTTTGATTCCTTGAATCACCGCGAAAATTAGAAAGATAAACGCAATGATTTTATTGGTCCAAGCCGCCGCTTTTTTAATGCGCTCAATAATCTTTAGACTTAAAAAAGAATAGAGCATTAACAAAGAAAATGTGCCCACTAAAACACCAATAGAAAAGATAAATATCCAAGCATCAGTTCGATAAATAATTCCTTCTCCAGCAAGGTAAGTGCCATAAAAAATCCAATACGGATAAACCATGACATTGATCAAACTTACTAAAATTCCTTTAGGAAAAGGAGATAGTGATTTTTTACTTCCTTGCGGTTGTTGCCTACTCGGTGTGGAAAAATAATAATAGATGGCTAAGAGCAAAAAGATAGGAATAGCAATCCATTCAATGGTCTGTAATAAATTCGGATTTTCATTAAATAGATTGGTAAATTTGACAGAAAAAAAAGCTTGACCCATTTCTACTAATGAAGCGCCAAGTGCAACAAATAAAGCCGCTCGAATTCCTTTATGAATAGTAGTTTCAGCCACTGTCATATTAATTACTCCTAAGGGCAAAGAGCCAATAAAACTCAATAAAAATCCAGCAGTTAAATGAATCAATACTTCCATCTTTAAATTATTTATTGGCTAGTTTTTTTGCCGCTTTGACATAGGCTCTATATTCTTTTACTGCTTGTCGTGCTTCTTTAAAAGTCATGCTTTTTACACCTCTTGCTTTCTGCGCTTTGGAAAGTTTGTAAATGATTTTCCAATGCTTGAAAATATCTTTATAGGCGCGCCAAACAGGGTAGGAGGGATCGTAAATATGTGCTGGCTCACTTGCAATTCCATTAAATTCTAAAATCTTAAAACCTTCTCCTTTCTTTAAGGCTTCTATACTTGTACATTTCATGTCATACCGACCATAATACATCCCTTCAAGTTGATTGCTAATTTTGTCAAAGACTGCGGTTAGTTCCGCATCAATATGTGCATTGCCATTTAGAAAAGTAGTACCGCGCGAATGATTTCCAATAGGTTCTAAGATGACTGTTTTATCTTTAAGAGGAATCTCTTTTAAAAGATCAGGGTATTGTTTTTTAAAACGAGCCACTTGTAGTTTCGCTCTTGGATAAGCTAACATTAAATCTAAAATAGTAGAGCTGCCATCTCCTGTTACTTGTAGCATATCTTTTATACAAACTGAAGTGATCTCTCCTTGTTGTTGATCTGGAAAGCGGTAATGTAAAATGCTTACTTCTACTGGATAATCCACTAAGTCTTGTATAAGGATATTGGTGTTTACTTCTTTTAAATAATGGCGTAATTCTTCTTTCGATTTTATCTTCTCTACAAGAAAACCTCGCTCTCCAATATCTGGTTTTAAAATGGTAGGAAAATGAATTTGCGCTTCTTCCATTTTAGATAAAATCAAATCTTCATTCGCTTCGTTGGCTTCAAAAAATAATGTCTTTGGGATTAAATCTTGAGGGAGCCTTCTTAAGATATTTATCTTAGATTCGCCTAGTACACCACCTGTTTCGATAACTGGATTTACTCGACTAAAATAGAACAAGTTTAACGATCGAATGCCGTACCAAATCCAAACCATGAAGACAGGGATATTGGCTAACCAAGAGGGCCAATATTCCCAACTACTCCATCGTATCCAAAAGGTCGAACGAATTGATTTTGTTTTTTGATTTTTTGAGGACATGATAATCAGAACTAAATTTAGGGCTTTAAAAGATAAGCAGGATTTTTACGCATCAATGCCTCAATTTTTTCAGGACTCAAATAACCCCCATCTTTAATAATGGCATTCACTTCTTTGCTCCAAGATAATAATTGAAAACCTAAATGATGATCAACGGTACTTTGATCGGTTTCTACTTCTAATCGTTTTTTAAAAGAAGCAAAAGAATAGGCAATACCCGTAAGCATGATCTCTGTATTACTCTTATAAAAATAATCTAAACTATGGGAAAGCTCATGACCTAAAACACCAATTTGAGCATTTAGACTCAGGTTGTCAAATTTGGTGGGCTCACGTTCAGGCGGTAATTGGTTACTAATTGCAATCAAGTATTTTCTAGTCAAAAAGGGTAGGAGTAAGGTATACCAAATTGGACGAGAGCTATGGGCATAATCAGTCTTTACTCGCTTAACGAAAAAACGACCATGATGGATTTCTGGATAATGATGGAGTGCTGCAAAAAACTGATCGGTAACGGAAGCATCACAAATTTTATGTTTCCCAAATTGCTGCTCCCATTGGCTTTTGTTTTTAGCTAAATCTTCTAAGGTATATTCTTGAACAGGTTTTGGTATTTCCTGTTTGCCTTCACGTGGAAAATGAATCGCATTGATCAAGAAAAAACCTAATATCCCAGCTAAAATATATTGAACTAAAGATACAGGAATGAAATACATGCCTAGACATAAAACCAGGATTAATCCAAAGAGGAAAAGATCTACAGTATTCTTCATATGACTTATGTAATTATCAATTTATTATTTAGATTTTTTTACATACTGTGTCAGTATCACAATCGTTTGTCCATTTACTTTCCCTTCAATATGGTTTGGATTGTCCATGACTAAAGAAATTCGGCGAACGGCGGTTCCTCTTTTAGCTACCATACTGGTGCCTTTAACGGCTAGGTCTTTTATCAAAACGACACTATCTCCAGATAACAATGTTACCCCATTGCTGTCTTTGTGTTTTTCTACCTCTTCTGCATCACGTCCTTCTCCTGTAGCCTGTGCCCATTTACTCGTTTCTTCATCTAGAAATAACATGTCGAGTAAATCCAAAGGCCATCCTTCCTGATGTAAACGATTGAGCATTCGCCAAGCAATCACTTGGACAGCGGGAACTTGACTCCACATACTATCATTTAAACAACGCCAATGATTGGCATCGGTTTTTTCTGGATCTTCAATTTGTGTATGACAAGTATTACAAATGTATGCATAAGCATCTGCGCCAATATTTTGACTAGGCGGTACTTCATATACTTTTAGTTCTTTGGTGGAAGAACAGAGTTCACAGGTGTTGTTGCTACGAGATTGTAATTCGTTTTCTACGTTCATTGGATTTTTTTTGTATACCAAAGATAATAGGAAAAACGATATGCAAGGATATTAGGCCTCAAGGAAGTAATTTTTTTTTAAAAAAATCGATTTGAGTAAATACAAGGGCTTAATTACAGTGAAAAAATAATTAAAAAAACCTTCGAAAGTTAAATCTTTCGAAGGTTTGGAGTAAAAGGTATAGACATTTTAAAAATGGAATAAATTAAAGTGGTCCTATGGGTAGATCAAATGAACCTTCTGTAACATCGTAGGGCGTATAATCTCCATTAGAACAGCCATCCTTATATAGAATACCCTCAAAAGTCCCCGCAATACGTTCCCCAGTATACGAGTTGATAGTTATTGTGAAAATATATTCTTCTCCAGAAATTGGAGCACATTCTCCGCTTGGAAATGTATAGGTCTCATTTGTGGTATTATTTATAAAACTTGGATTTAGAATTCCATCAATACAAATGAGGTCAGTAGAAGTACAAATACTATGTGGTAAAGTCCAATTATTAATATTCCCATCATCACCAAAACCAAAACTCCATGCACTTATATCACTAAAGGAAACTTGTCTTCGTAAAAAGATACTTGTACTGTTTTCTATTATTTGATAATTATTTAAAGCGGTAGTGGAAATTGGAGTATAGTTGCAATTATAGGCTTGACCGTTTATTTTAGCATTAATATAACCATCATTATTTGGAGTCATATCTGGTGGAACATCATCATCTCCACTACAAGATAAAATAAGTAGAAAAGAACAAAGGGTTAATAATTTTGACAAATAAATTAATACTTTCATTGTTTAAATTTTAAAAGGCTAAATAATATTAAAAGGGGCAATACAAAAAAACGATTTATTAGAATCAATCGTATCCTAAATCACTTTTCATTCTAAAACCACACTAATCTTATGGTTATATGAAATTTTAGATCAATTGTACAATATAAAAAGCTTGTTGTGGCCTTGTATATTGGGTGTTTCTAAAGTGAAGATATGATTTTTTTGTTTTATAAAAACTAAATGAATGGAAAAAGTGTAGGGAATACGTTTTTATAGGTCGGACCGTATTAATTAGTGCTAGTTAACGAAAAGATAAAATAAACGTTAAGTACGTATGTTTTCTTCAAAAAAAAGAAACAAGAAATAACTCTATCTATATACTACATTAAACCCAAGCTCTAGGTTGTATTAAAATGTCAACTAATTGCTGTTGTTCCTTATTGTTAGGTATGGCTTGATAAGCCCATTTTACAAGCGGAGGTAAACTCATGAAAATACTCTCAATGCGGCCTTTGGTTTTTAATCCAAATAAAGTCCCCTTGTCGTGAATTAAATTAAATTCTACATAACGACCTCTACGAATCAATTGCCATTCACGTTGTTCTGGTGTGTAAGTTTGATCTTTTCTATGGGTTAAAATAGGAAGATAAGCAGTTAAGAATTGATTGCCCATTTGTTTTACAAAATCAAATTGATCTTGCAAAGACATACTTTCAGTTGGTTTTAAATAATCAAAAAATATACCGCCCACGCCTCTGGCTTCTTCCCTGTGGTGGTTCCAAAAATATTGATCACAGGCTTCTTTAAATTTGGGGTAATAATCTTTATGATGTAAATCACAGGTCGTTTTACATACCCTATGAAAATGCTTAATATCGGATTCATAAATGATATAAGGCGTTAAATCAATTCCGCCACCTAGCCATTGATTGACGATGTTTTTATCTTCGTCATAAAGTTCGAAATAACGAAAATTGGCATGTACGGTAGGCGCATGAGGATTTACAGGATGTAAAACCAAACTGATGCCACAAGCAAAAAAATCATCTTCTTCTACCCCCAATTGTTTGGTCATGGCAGGAGACAATTTACCATGCACCGCAGAAGTGTTGACTCCTCCTTTTTCAATCACTTGTCCATCGGATAAAATACGGGTTTTACCACCACCGCCACCTGGTCGATCCCAAAGGTCTTCTTGAAACTTTTTCGAAGGTTCTAGGCCTTCAAGTGCTTCGGTGATCTTATCTTGTAGACTATAAATAAATGTTAGAAATTCCGATTTTATCATGGTTTATACTTCTAAAGCTTGGTAGTTTTTTACTGTATCAAAAAAGGCCTTCACATTATCTAATGGGGTCTTTGGTGTAATACCATGTCCTAGGTTAACAATGTAATGTTGATGCCCAAATTCACCAATCATTTGGTTAACTTTATTGGTGATTAATGTAGGGTTCGATAATAAATACGAAGGATCGAGATTACCCTGTAAAACACGCTTGGAGTCCACTAAACTTCTTGCTGTTTTTGGAGCACAAGTCCAATCAATACCAATAGCAGATGCTTTACTTTTATTAAATTCATTCATGGCAAACCAACAACCTTTTCCATACATGATCACAGGGACTTGGTCTTCTAATGCATCAATGATTCGGTTAAGATAGGGCCAAGAATATTTTAAATAATCTTCTGGAGAAAGAATGCCTCCCCAAGAATCAAAGAGTTGAATGACATCTGCTCCTGCTTTAATTTTTCCTTTTAAATATTCAATGGTGGTTTCTGTTAATTTATCTAAAAGTAGATGTGCGGCTTCTGGTTCGTTGAAACAAAATTGCTTTGCTAATTCAAAGACTTTACTTCCTCTTCCTTGAACAATATAACATAATAAAGTCCAAGGTGAACCTGCAAAGCCTATTAATGGTACTTGACCTTCTAACTTCTCTTTGGTCATTTTTATCGCATCAAAAACATAGCCTAAACTTTCATTCACTTCTGGAATAATCACTTGATCTAAATCCTTCAAACTCCGTACAGGATTAGGAATGACAGGGCCTACATTGGGCACCATTTGTACTTCAATATTCATGGCCTGAGGAATGACTAAAATATCAGAAAACAAAATGGCTGCATCCATTCCATATCTACGGATAGGTTGAATGGTAATTTCAGAGGCTAACTCTGGGGTTTGACATCGAGTGAAAAAATCATATTTTTCTCTAATCTTTATATATTCTGGTAAATATCTTCCTGCTTGACGCATCATCCAAACAGGTGGCCGAGAAGTCGCTTCTCCATTTAAGACGCGAAGAAATAAATCATTTTTTATCATGGCTTAAAATTATATCGTATAATGAAAAGGGGCAATTAAAATTTGGTTGTACTTAATTTTTTAATGGCTTTGTGAATAGCCATTTGCGTATGCTTTATTTCTTTCTTAGTTAGTGTGGTACATAAGAACCAAGATTCAAAAGCAGAAGGAGGAAGGAAGATTCCTTCATTCATCATTTCCCAAAAGAACACTTTATAATAATGCGTATGGCTTTGTTTTACATCATCAAAGTTTCTTACTTTTTTATTGGTAAAGAAAGGGTTAATCATAGATCCAAAGTGATTCACTTGAATCGGAATGTTATTTTGTTTGCTCGCTTCTTTAAATGTATTTTTAAGTCGTTTTCCCACCTTATTAAAGAAAGGATAAGGGTTAGATTTTTTTAATTCTTTAAGTGTGCTAATACCTGCCGCCATTGCAATTGGATTTCCACTTAAAGTTCCTGCTTGATACATATTTCCTAAAGGCGCAACTAGGTTCATAATTTTATTACTCGCTGCATAGGCACCTACAGGGAAACCTCCTCCAATCACTTTTCCTAAACAAAAAATATCTGGTTTAACATCGTAGAAATCAATAGCAGCACCGAACTTCGCACGGAAGCCTGTCATCACCTCATCCGCAATAAGCAAGGCGTCATTTTTCTTTAATAGGGCATGTAATTTTTTGAGGAAATTATTTTGAGGAAGTACCACACCCATATTTCCCGTTACGGGTTCTATAATAGCCGCGGCAATATCATCATGTTTTTTGAATAGGGCTTTTACGCTTTCTATATCATTATAATTGGCAACTAAAGTATTACGCACAGATTCTTTGGGCACACCCGCGCTTGTAGGCATACTTAAGGTAGCTAATCCAGAACCTGCCTGTACCAAAAGACTATCAGCATGGCCATGATAACAACCTACAAATTTAATGATTTTTGATTTTTTAGTATAAGCTCTAGCTAATCGCAACGCGCTAAATACCGCTTCTGTTCCTGAGTTGACAAAACGAACCTTATCTACTCCTGGTAAGGCATTGGCTACGATCTCTGCAAGTTCAATTTCCTTTTCTGTAGAAGCGCCAAAAGTGTATCCTTTGCTTAATGTTTTTCCAATCGCTTTGGCTACTTTCTTATGTTGATGGCCTAAGATCATTGGGCCATAAGAAAGGACAAAATCGATATATTCGTTTTGATCTACATCATAGATTTTACTTGCCTTCGCATGATCAATAAAAATTGGATTTCCTCCCACAGAATTAAAGGCACGGACGGGAGAATTTACTGCGCCTACAAGATGTTTTTTTCCTTTTTTAAAAAGAATACTGGATTGATTATACGTTCTCATTGATATTATTTTTAATCTCGTTTTAATAAACGAGCAATGTCTTTTGCGAAATAAGTAATAATTAAATCGGCCCCTGCACGCTTCATGGAGAGATGCGTTTCTAAGATGATTTTTTCTTCATTGAGCCATCCTTTTTCGGCCGCAGCTTTTATCATGGCGTATTCTCCACTCACATGATAGCAAGCCAATGGGGTTTGAAATTCATTTTTCAAATCTCGAATCATATCTAGGTAAGAGAGTGCTGGTTTTACCATTAATATATCTGCTCCTTCACTTGCGTCAATGGCTGCTCTAAGTATCCCTTCATTTCTGTTTGCTGGGTTTAATTGATAGGCATTTCGATCTCCAAAAGAAGGACTAGAATCTGCGGCATCGCGGAAGGGGCCGTAGTACGCAGAAGCATATTTTACCGCATAAGACATGATGGGTAAATTCACAAATTGATGTTCGTCTAAAATAGATCGAATGGCTTGAATAGTTCCGTCCATCATTCCTGAAGGAGCAATCATGTCTGCCCCAGCTTGTGCATGAGAAAGCGCCTGTTTTTGAATATTAACCAAAGTTAAATCATTGTCTACTTGCTCGTCTTTAATTACCCCACAATGGCCATGATCGGTATATTCACAGAAGCAAACATCGGTGATGATATATAAAGAAGGATAGTGTTTTTTTATCCATCGAATCGATTGTTGAATAATACCTTGGTCATCCCAAGTAGAAGATCCACAATCGTCTTTCTTACTTGGAATTCCAAAAAGTAATATTGCAGGAATTTTTAGTTCGATGACTTGATCTAATTCATTTGCCAATTGATCTAAAGAGTATCGGTGAATGCCCGGCATACTTTCAATAGGCTTATTAATATCATTCCCTTCTTCAATAAAAATCGGATAAATCAAGTCTTCGACATGCAGCTTGGTTTCTGCTACCATATTTCGAATCGCTTGATTTTTTCGTAGTCGTCTCGTTCGATTAATCATAGTGTGATTTTACTAATTGTAGTACGCCTTCAATACTTGGATCTTTGGGGAAGTGTACGTTGTCGAAATGTTTTCTCGCTTCTTTAGCGGTGGTTTCTCCAATGCAAAAAGCAATTTTATTTTTGATGTTATTTAAAACATAATAACTTTTTACCGCAGAAGGACTAAAGAATAAAACCGCTTCATGGGCTGCTTCTATGGCTATTGGACTAAGAATAGTTTTGTATACATGGATCTCATTGATTTTAATCCCATTGGCAGTTAAAAGTTGAGGAAGCGTAGAAAGTCTTTGTTGGCCAGAAATAAATGTAAGTGAATGCTCACTTTTGTTTTTAATGACAAAGTCGGCTAATTTTTTAGCATTATTTTCTACATGAATATTTGCTTGGGTTAAGGTAGATAATGCGTTTTTTGTTTTTTCTCCCACACAATAAATCGTAGTGAATTTTTCAAAGAAATGAGGGGCTTTTTCTAGCACGACTTGAATCGCATTTTTACTTGAAATGATCAATGGCAATTGGAAGTCAACAGTGGAAAGATCAAAGTCAAGCGCTTCTATTTTTATGAAATCATTGGCTAATAATTGTAAGGAAGGAGGGAATAATTCTATTTGTGATTTATGAAGTTTCTTTGTAGAATAGATAGTGGCAGTATGTGCTGATCTTTTAAGTTGGTCTAATATTTTTTGCCCTCCATTTATTTTTATTTGATCAACAGCCCATGCGGCTATTTGATTGGCATCTTCTAAAGGAAAATCGCGAGTAACTTCTACTTGTTGTTTTCCGTCTAGCGAATTTAATCTACCTTTAAAATAAATAGTTTGTTGTTTAATTTCGGCTAATGCTCCAATAGGGGCAGAGCATCCACCTTCTAAAAGGTTTAAGAATCGGCGTTCAATTTGTGTACAGATTTCACTATCCGAATGGTTTAATATCTTTCGAATATTTGCGGTTAAATTAAATGTAGTTAAGGCCGTTACCCCAATCGCGCCTTGTCCTGGAGCGGGAACCATCCATTCTAAATCTATATATTGGTTACTCGTTATTTCTAAACGATGAATGCCCGCTTTAGCTAAGATAAGTCCATCACATAGGCTTGCATTTAATTTTTGAATGCGCGTAGGTACATTGCCGCGGATACCTTCGGTTTTATGACTAGGGAAACGATGTAACCATTGTGCGCTTCTTCGGATACTTCCTGTGGCAATCGTACTATGCGCTGAACATTCGTCTACACCATTTTTCAATACTAAAACATCAGTAGGCGTTGCGCGTTCAAGAATAGCAATTTGTTCGATCCCTTCTGGAGAAACAGTGGGTAAATCTTTTAGCGAATGGACGGCGATGTCGATTTCATTATTATATAATGCTTGATCTAATCTTTTGGTAAAAACGCCCGTAAAACCAATTTTATTTAATGGCGTTTTTTGATCTAAATCTCCTGCGGATTTTAGTAAGACCAATTCTGATTCCACACCCAAAACGAATAATTTATCTTTAACTAAATTGGCTTGGTACAGGGCGAGTTGACTATCTCTTGTTCCAATTCGTATTTTATTCATTATTGTTTAATGTTGAAAGTTGTTCGCCGAGGTCCTGAATGGTTTTGGCTAAATGGGTCGCTTCTTGTTTATCGCTTTTAATATTTTTAGCAATTTTAGAAATTACTTTTTGAATATAATCTGAAATTTTATCTTCCACTTGTTGATTGAGTTCATCCGAAAGATGGGTCGCATTTTTTTGAGTAGTTTCTATCTTTACTGCATCTAAAAAAGATTTAATTTTTCCGATAGATTGGGTTTGTTTACGTTCTTGTTTCCAAAGCAAAAATTCTTCAATATGAGATTCAATAATTTCTTTGGCTTTAGGAATATATTTTTTGCGTTCGGCTAAGGTGTCTTGGACTGCTTTAGAAATAAGATCTAAATCAACAAGACGAATATCTTTTTGCTGACCTAAAGCTTTATCAATGTTATTTGGAATAGAAAGATCAATAAATAAACTTCCTTGTTTAATTTGATCTTGCGTCGTAATGATAGGTTCTGGTGCATTGGTACACACAATAACAATATCAAATGTGGAAAGCGTTTCTTTTAACGCATTGAATTCAAGCACATTCACTTTAGCATGTTGGGCTAGTTTTTTTACCGTATCATTATGTGAACGATTGCAAATGTAGAGTTGATTTAAACCGCTATAGGTAATCATATTCTCTACTACTTTTTTCCCAATGTTTCCTACACCTAAAATTAGCGCCTTAGTATCGGTATGGATTTGCTTATTGGTAAGTAAGTATTGCACTGCCGCATAAGAAACTGAGGTCGTGCCTGTGCTCAATTTGGTATTGTTCTTTACTGCTTTGCTACAAGTAAATACTTTGTTTACTAACTTCTCGGTAAAAGTGTCTACACCATGATTTTTCTTAGCAGAATAGAAGGCTTGTTTGAATTGACCTACGATTTCATAATCTCCAAGGATTTGACTATCTAAACCAGAAACTACACGAAAAATATGTCGAACCGCTTCTTTATCTTTATATATATAGACTTCTTTTTTTAGTTGATCGAGATCAACCTTTAATACCGATTGCCAATAATCAAGAAGTTGATCACTAGAAATTCCATTACCAATGAGTTCTGTTCGGTTACAGGTAGAAAGGAGGATTAAAGATGACTGACCCTCTTCTTGAGCTTTTGCATAAAGTTGGGTTTGAAGCGCAGGAGTAAGACTATAATTAGATCTTACTTGCGTGTCATTATTTCGAAAATTTATTCCCACCACAGAAAAACTACTCATCATAATTTCTATTTTCTACGTCGAAAGTACAATTTCAAATTTCTTCAAAATACCGATAAAGGTACTTTTCAGTATTAACGGAGGTTAATTAGATTTATTCTAAACAATTGGACTGGTTATTATTAAAAGCCCCAAAATGTGATGTTTTTATGACTTTTGTTAGTTTTGTGGATTGAAATTAATTGTGTAATGATTTTAAGGCAAATGTAAAAAATACCGCTAAATGGTAAATGACTTTAATTTAGAAGAAGATTTTGTTGTACAAGTAATTGTGAATGAAAAGGGTAGTGCACGTATTTCGAATTTTCGAAATGACAAAAAATGTATTTATTTCAAATTTGCAGCCACAGGATCAGTAGTTTATGAATGGCCTGAAAATAAATATATACTAAAGGAAGAGGACGGCGATTATCTTATTTTTTATTTTCCTAATGAAAGTATAGCAGTTGAAGAACGATTAAAGGCCAAATCATCGATGATCCGTATTGGCATATCTTACGATAAATTTCATGCCTTATTAGCCAAGTCGGATGATTATAGCAATCGTTTTTTCTCAGATGTTAAATCAAAAAATTATGTGCATTTACTAAAGACGAATAGTGAACCGTTGAAAGTTGTGCTCAATGATATTTTAATGAGTAGTCGTTTGTTGTCTAATCAAGAATTGTTTATCAAAGGCAAAACGTATGAATTATTTAGTTTAATTTTTCATCGGCCATTAAAAGCGCAAGAAAACAGTTGTCCCTTTTTAATGGACAATGAATATTTTTTGAAAGTAAAGCAAGCGAAAGATGTATTAATTGCTAATAAGTCTAGTGCAACACCCATTGCTGAATTGGCTAAAAAAGTAGGCTTGAATACTAAAAAACTGAAAGAAGGTTTTAAGCAAATTTATGGAAAACCAATCTATCAATATTTTTTAGATTATAAACTTACTTTTGCTTTAGAGCAATTGAATAAAAACAAAGATCAAAGCATAAAGGACTTAAGCTATTTGGTAGGTTATAGTTCGCCGAGTCATTTTATAGAAGCATTTAAGAAAAAATTTGGAGTTACTCCTAAACAATATTTATTAACCAAATCAAAAGATCTACATTGATGAAAGGTGTGTTAGTTATTAATCTGGGTTCTCCAGATTCTTGCGAAGTAAAAGATGTCAAAAAATATTTAGGTGAGTTTTTAATGGACGAGCGAGTTATCGACATGGCCTATTGGAAACGTTTTCTTTTAGTTAAAGGAATCATTTTAAATACACGACCCAAAAAATCGGCTGAAGCCTATAAAAAAATCTGGTGGAAAGAAGGTTCTCCTTTGGTGGTTTTATCGGAACGATTCACCGAAAAACTGAAAAGTAAAAATGACTTACCCATCGAATTGGCGATGCGTTATGGATCAATGAGTATTGAAAAAGGGTTAGCTAATTTAGCAGAAAAGGGATGTAATCAAATTTTTGTGTTACCTATGTATCCTCAATATGCCATGTCTTCTTATGAAACCGTAGTGGAGCGTGTTAAGGAAGTGCAACAAGCCAATCATAAAGGTATGGGCTTAGATTTTTTACCCGCTTTTTATAATAAAGAAACGTATTTAGATACCTTGGCTAATCATATGAAAACCCAGTTGGAAATTCTAGATTATGATCATCTTTTATTTTCATATCATGGAATACCTGAACGACATATTTATAAAACAGATCCTACCAAAAGCCATTGTAAAATAGATGGAAGTTGTTGTCTAGCAAATAACGAAGAAGCACATAGTAAATGCTATCGACATCAATGTTATTCGGTGACTTATGCCATTGCCGATCGGTTAAATATCCCTAAAGATAAATATAGTGTTTCATTCCAATCTAGATTATTAAAAGATCCTTGGTTAAAACCATATACCGATTTTGAATTAGAAAAATTTCCAAAGGAAAACAAGAAAAAACTGGCTGTGGTGGCCCCTGCTTTCGTGACCGATTGTTTAGAAACATTGGAGGAAATTGCGATGGAAGGTAAGGAAGAATTTATGGAAGCAGGCGGAACAGATTATACCTATATCAAATGTTTAAATGATAGTGAAGCTTGGGTCGATACCGTAAGTGGATGGATTGATCATTGGGCGAAAACCGTAAGTTAGCATTATGACATATTTATACCTTAAGGCTTTACATATCATATTTATTGTAACTTGGTTTGCAGGTTTATTTTACATCGTCCGTTTGTTTATTTATTATAAAGAAGCAGAAGAAAAAGAAGGAAGTGCACAAGTAATTTTACAAGATCAATTTCGAATTATGATCCAAAGGCTGTGGTTGATTATTACTTGGCCATCGGCAATTTGTGCCACTCTATTTGGTCTTTCTTTACTTCACCTCAATCCCGGTTTGATTCAAATGGAATGGATGTGGATTAAATTAGGTTTTGTCTCCATCTTATTTTTCTATCATTTTAAATGCCATTTATTTTACAAACAAACCCAGAATAAAACCTTAACTACAAGTTCCTACCATCTCCGATTATGGAACGAAGTAGCCACTTTAGTTTTGGTGCCCGTAGTCTTTATTGTTACCCTAAAAAATAGCCTCAGTTGGTTGTGGGGAACCATCGGATTCTTTGCTTTTGTAATGACTTTGTTTATTGCTATTCGCGGGTATAAAAAGTTTAGGGAAGGGAGCAAAAAACCTGTTTCAAAGTAATTAATATTTCTTATGACAAGTTGGACAACTGAATTGATCGCCATCTTTTTTTAGTTGAATTCCAGATACATGTGTTTCTACAAATTGTTGAACGAAAGCTTTTCGATGTTGCTTATCATGGTTAATGTTTGATTTGGTTTGATCTTCTACAAAGTCAACAAATTTATTGTCGTATTCCTGTTTTCCCCAACAGTTTGGACAAGCTCCTGCTTCTATTAATTCTTGATCATTGACTGCATTCTTTCCTCCGAATAATTTACTAAATAATCCCATGTTGTTTTTTCTTTTGTAATTAAATTAGATCTAAGGTAATGAATACTTAAAGTAATTGTTGTCTTTAAAATGACAAACGAAAGCCTTCTTAAATGCAATGTTCAATGAATATTTTAAGAACTACATGATAGCATCGAACAGCCTACTTTATGCCTTGCCCATTCGGGGCGTTTTGCAAACCATTTTTCCATTTCTGGTTGTTCGTCATATGGTTTTTTGAGTAGCTCGTATAAGGTCTCTATAAGCGTATAATCTCCTTTGTCGGCTGCATCAATGGCCAATTGTGCCATGTAATTTCGCAATACATATTTGGGGTTGACAAGATTCATTTTATCTTTTCGAAGCGTAGACGCTATTCCTTCCTCTTGAATTCTTTCTCTATATTTTTCCAACCAATTGATCCACGTTGCTCTAACCTCTGCGTTTAAATCATTGATATGATAAAAGGCAGGCTGCAATTTTTCTAGGGCTTCTTTAGGCTGATCTTTTCCATCAATGCTAGCCAAGAGTCGAAAGAAAATAGTCATGTCTGTTTCGATCAATGCCAAGGTGTTTTCTAGTGATTCGATGTAGAGGCCATCATTTTCTTTTTCGGTAAAAAAGCCTAATTTATTTCGCATCATTTTTATTTTCGCTTGCATTAGTCGAGGCCGATAACTTGCCAAGGCATCTTCTAAAGGTTTGGCTTCTTCAACTAAGAGAAATAATGCGTTGGCAAGTTGGTATAAATTCCAAAGAGCAATCATGGGCTGGTTGCCAAAGCGATATCTTTTTTGTTGACGGTCGGTGGTGTTGGGTGTCCAATCTCGGTCATAACCTTCCAACCAACCATAAGGCCCATAGTCAATGGTTAAGCCTAAGATAGACATATTGTCGGTGTTCATTACTCCATGTACAAAACCGACACGTTGCCATTCGACCACCATCTTTAGGGTACGATCCATTACTGCATGGAAAAAATCTAGGTATCGGTTTTTGGTATTATTTTTTATTTCGGGGAAAAAATGGCGGATCGTATAATCACAAAGTTTTTCTAGGTTCTTTTTGTCTTTTCTACTAGCAAAGATTTGAAAATTTCCAAAGCGAATAAAAGAAGGGGAAACACGACAAACGATAGCTCCTTTTTCGTAGGCTGATCTTCCATCGTACATCATATCTCTTAACACTTCATCTCCAGATAAACAAAGAGATAATGATCGGGTAGTGGGAACACCTAAATGATGCATCGCCTCACTACATAAATGTTCTCTTATGGAAGATCTCAAAACCGCTAAACCATCTGCTCTTCTAGAATAGGGGGTTTCTCCCGCGCCTTTTAATTGTAAAGCCCAACGTTGGTTATTATTTAATACTTCCATTAAATTGATGGCTCGGCCATCGCCTAATTGTCCTGCCCAATGACCAAATTGATGGCCGCCATAACACATAGCAAAAGGCTGACTGCCTTCCTGGGTTTTAGCTCCAGTAAATACTTCAATAAAATCTTTGGAGGTCCAATCTTTTTCAGAAAGACCAAGCAGTTGAGCCACTTCTTTTGATACGTGAACCAAAGAAGGTTGACTAGGTGTTTTGGGTGTTACATAAGAAAAGCAAGCTTCGAATACTTGTCGAGGTACATTATTATTATTGGGGTCCGCAGGTAATTCTTTGTTAAATGTATCGTTGATGTTAAGCTTCATACTTTGGGTTTAGTTTCTGGTTAAAGATACTAAAAAAGTGTTGGAGCAAATAATGGACTTGAGATGTAGGAATTGATCTTTGCTTAGATTTGAAAGTTGTAAAATAAAAAAACGGAATACCTAGGGTTTATAGGTATTCCGTTTTTTCGAATATTACATGCTTAACTACGTGAAGGATAAGTTCCTTCTAAGGCAATGATGTAATTAAGTGCGAGATAAGGTTGCATATTATTATGCGAGCTATTACCTCCAGTGTGTCCTGTAGTAATATTTTTGACGGAGTTCGCATTCAGTACTGCGTCTGGTGTTTGATCAGAATAAATTTCACTAGACCCTAATACGTTACCTTCCACATCTTCAGAATCAGCGGAGCCACTATTACCATGTAATTCTGCACTACCACCAATGTGATGATGTGAAGGAATTTCATTAACGGTAAGTGTTACGTTTTCTTGGCCACTTTTTTGACCTAAAGGACGCGGGGTTAATCCAGGGCCGTGACCTGCATGAATAGGCACTCGACCTCTTAATGATGGTAAACCAAAAGTTGTTCGCCCGTCACCACCATAAGTAGTTCCTAAAATAGAAAATAAGGCAGAGTTGCTATTAATGTCCATGAGCTGCCCATCGCAAAGTGCCCAACCACGAGGGGCAAAATTTCCAGCAAATAAAATAATTTGACCAATAAATGGATCCATAGTTATACGTTTTTTTGAGGTGATCCAAAATTAAATTGAAAAGGATGACTATTTCATTTTTTCAATTAATTTTTGGGTTTAATAGGATCAAATTAAGTAATTTTTTTATTTTCTATGATTGATTGGGAATTATGAAGTGACATATTATTTTTATTTATAATGTCAAATTATGCACTTTTTAATTGATTGTTATATAGCTTTTTATAGATGTGTTAAAATAGTTATTTTTATATTTTATGTCGCTGTGAGTGACAGAGATTGTTGTTAGATGCAATAAAAAAATGTCTAGGTATAGTGACTATATTTAGGCACTT
This sequence comes from Saprospiraceae bacterium, assembly GCA_020629935.1. Lineage (GTDB taxonomy): Bacteria > Bacteroidota > Bacteroidia > Chitinophagales > Saprospiraceae > JAHDCJ01. The sequence continues at coordinate 47,445 of JAHDCJ010000025.1, forward strand.
TTTTATTAAAGGTATGTTTTTAGTTTTTTTCTTCCCAATCTGATTTATTGGAAGAAAAGTTGATTTGTTCATTAGCCTATGTTAGGAATTTTTCTTTACCTAACTAGACCTAAGGCCATGTTTCTTGCGCCTATGATTTGAATGACACTTCCATTGTTAAGGACTTCTAGCTAAGCCAAAGGAGTAAAAAATGAATTGATGATTTCATATTTCGAAAACGAAGAAAATGAAAAAATGTGGTGGCCATCTCTAATAGGAATGATACTTAGACTTTCTTTTAGTCTTATTTTTTATCTTGGAAATACTTCATTACATTGCAAAAGGCAAATCAGATATCTATGAAATATTTTGTGGTCTTATTATTGGGTTCCGTCTTTTTTTTCTCTTCTTGTTTTTCCGCTAGAAAAGCAGGAAAAATAGCAGACTTGAAAGTAGATGCGAAAGAATTTTCTTTTGGTATAATACGTGCCTACTTTGAGGAAGATTGTGATCGGGTGTATAAATCATTTAGTGATTCTATTATCTTGATGGACGGAGACGGGATATTTTCAATAGAGGGGATGGAAGATAAAATTTGTGAATCGGTAAAAAGTGCAGTTAGAGATAATTCTAAAACGATTGTCGATTATTTAGCGATGTATCAAATCAAGATGTACACTCCCTTAGAGTTGGAAACTGAATTGGAAGCGCAATTACCCGATTATTATATTCCAGATCCTAGCGATGTTTTTTATGTGGGAGGCGCATTGAAGCCTGAAGAAGCATTAGGGCCTAATTTTATTTGGGATGACATGTTCGTGTTTATGGTTCGTAGAGAGGGGAGCGTTTGGAAAATTAAAGGAGTGAGTGGGTAACATTTTAAATAAATAATCAATTGTTTTATGTCTACGTTTTCAGATCAAGAAATAAAAAATTTATCTCATTTATTATTGAGTGTAGATGATTCTAATGCGGAAATTGCTTTTGAAATTATAGGAAGTAACGAAGTAGGGGAGGAATTGGTAAGTGAATTATTTGCCATTTATAAATTATCTAAAAGCCGGGTACATCAAAATAAGGCTGCTCAATTGTTAAGACAATTAGAAGATGAAACGCTCAATCATGCCATGCAACGGAAATCATATTTAGATGGTCATTCTTCTCGGAGTAAAATTAAAAGCTACTGTGAAGGTACGCCGCTTGATCCAATGAAATTGGCTTTAGCATTATATAATAAATTTGGAAAAGGACTTCAATATTTGATTTCTGAATTAGATAGTGAAGATCTTTCGTCGCTACTTAAAAAATTTATGGAAGGCCCTTATGAATTTAAGATGCAAAGAAAAGGAATTACTAAAATTCCTAAAGAACTTTTCGAATTTGTTGATCTTGAAAAAATTAATATTGAAAGCAATCAAGTAAAAACACTTCCACAAGGAATTACCAAACTGAAAAACTTGAAGGCTTTGGATTTAAGTCGAAATAAAATAAAAAAAATTCCTAAACAAATTGACAAACTTAAAAAACTAGAATACCTCGATATTTCAAGAAATGATCTGAGAGAGCTGCCTGAGAGCTTAGTCAATTGTACAAAACTTAAATTTTTAGATTTAAGTCATAGTCGATTTAATGAAACTTTTCCAAGCTTCATTTTTGATTTAGCCAATCTTGAATCCCTTAATATTAGTTGGATTACAGGAGGTCGTTATTTGGATATGCCTGAAGGAATATCTAAGTTGAAGAAGTTAACTTATTTGGAAGTATCGAGTTCTAACACTACCGCTTTACTTCAAGGACTTCCGCGATTTACGAGTGTAACAGGAACAGCTGAAAATCCAATTGATACACATCCTTTAGCTTTGGCAAGACGGGCATATAAACAAAACAAAGAAGCTTTAGAATATTTGTTTGCTCATGCCACATCTGAGGAAATTAAAAAGATATTAAATGACTTGGTGAGTGAGGAGAAATTGGTCTTTGATACTCCAATTATGTTGGGTGCATTGCCCAAAGAACTTGAAGGGTATTCGATAAAAGAATTACGTATTGAAGGTCGGTATTCTAAATTGGACAATTCCTTTTGGGATTCAATTACTCAACTAAAAGATTTGGAAATATTAGTGATCGGTGATGATGTGCGTCATTTTGATAGTTGGGAAAATGCGATGCCAGTAACTTTAACTCAATTAGATAAATTGCGGATTTTTAAATCTCATAATTATGGGTTTACAAAAATTCATCCAGACATTGGCAATTTAAAAAATATGGAGGAAATGATTATTGGCCTACATCGGGTTGATGTCGAACTTCCTGAAGAAATTAAGCAGCTTAAAAAGCTAAAAAAACTTCATGTCAAGATTATCATGTTGGCGCATATGGAAGATGAACAAGAGGCGAAATTGTTGTCAGATATTGGGGCGAAATATCAAGCTTGGTTGCCGAATTGTGAGGTAACGTGTACAAGATAAAATAAAAAAGATATACAGCGACATGAAGAATCACATTGCTGTATATCTTTGATTAAAACATTAAAACGTTTGATGCACACTCATTTGCATTTGATTTTTTGTCCAATTGTCAGTGGTTTGATTCATAAACCCGAGTTGTACTTTAAGTCCTTTTTTGATGATATAACCTAAAGCAGTATACAATCGATTTCTATCAAACACCTCTACGGTATTTCCGTTTCCAGTTTTTCGTTGGCCGTTAATAAACAATTCATTATACAATGCGAGATAAACCGTGTTTTTCTCCATTGCCGCTTTGTTTAAAGCTACATTGACAAAAAGATTATATCGGTATCGAGTTCTAAAATTTTGATTTTCTACGAATCGTTGTTCGTATCGAAATCGATGATTGGTGTAAAAACGATTACCAAATTGTACAGGGAATAGGGCTTCCTGATAAATTCGACTTTCTTGGCTTTTTGATTTGCTCGAGCCAAATTGACCTGTAGTAATATTTCCATAACCTAAGGTAAATTTAATATTCGCTTTTTTAGGTTTATAAGTTACCCCTCCTCGAACGAGGAGTTGTTCTAGATCACCAATGAGGTTCCAGTTTCGATATTGTAAGTCACCTTGTACACCCCAAGGACTTTCTTTAAAGGTGGTGTTTACAAAGTACATATACCATCCACCTAATTTTTTTTGATTAAATTGAGCTTCTCCGTTTTTGGGAAACAATGCGGCGATAATAAAGACAGATAAGAATAGAATTTTTTTCATTTCAATTAATTTTGCCAGTTTCTAATTTTTAAAAGAAGTTGTTTTAAATAAAAGAGGATCATTTTAATAAAGTGAGTTAACAATCCATTTTTATTTTTGTTTGGCGAAAGTATTATTTTTTCTCAAATTTAGTCCTCTTACCATCTTTTTTTCAAGGCCCCCAATACGGTTAGAGAAATATTTTTAAAGGTATAGGGTATGACTACTGCAATGCCTTCTCCTGTTAAGAAATTAATATCATGTGCTAGGAAGAATTGGATATTCGGTTTTTTTGATTGGTAAATTTGGTCAATTTGTGCTTTGGAATAGATTGGGGCAACGCCTGTAGTTATTTTTAAAACTTGTTTGGTTTGAACTAGATTATAATTATTTAATTCGGCATACTTTTTTATGAGTGCTGTGGTTTTAGGAGTTAGTGGAGTATCAAATCTAGGGAATACTATTTTGCAAGCACTGGCTACTCCATGATAAGAAATAGGATTCACCATGTTGGATACCCAATATCCTCCTTTTCGTAAAGCGACCATTCCAAAGGCTTTAAATTGGGCGATAAATGTTTCTGTGAAAAATGAATTTCCTTGGTAGGCTGGACTTACTGCAAATCTGGAATTATAGAGATATTCTTTTTTGTTATTGATGCTTACGATTTGATAATATCCACAGAAGAAAGCAATTAATTTCCCTTCTTTATTTTGAGTGAAAAAATGGCGGAAGGTTTCTATTTTTTCATCAAAAAAATAAGTTTCAGAATGTATTCGTTCTAACTTTGGCGCAACTTCTCGAAGGAGATTAAACACATTGGCCTTCCATTTTTCTTGCTCTTCTGTGCTTAAACTATTAAAATGTAATCGTTTGAATTTCATCTTTTGTTTTATTTTGGGGAATCAAACAAATTAGATTTTTCTTTACCATTTGGGAATTTGAAAATCTGGAATTATGTGCGCTAAGCCTCTTAATGAAGGACAACAATCAAATGGTTTAGTATAAAATTCATCTTTGTATAATTGACTTCTAAATCCTTCGACTCCATAATAACTAGTAACTATGTGCACATATTGAGGAAGAGAAAGCGGAATTTCTTTTTGGAGATTAATATCAGTTATGTTGCCTCCGCCTTCAGGCATATAAAATATTTTATAATTCCCATTGGCGTCAATTTTCATGATGATATAAGTATCTGTTCCTAAAATATGCTCAAGAAGAAAATACTTTTGGACTTCCTTTTT
>JAHDCJ010000026.1:0-9328 GCA_020629935.1 Saprospiraceae bacterium
GGACCATGTACATGACCATGTTCAATTTCGGTTTCTGTAGCATCTCGTAAAGCCACTACACGAATAGCAAAATGTAAATTTTGCCCTGCCATTGGATGATTAAAGTCTACAATGACTGTTTCTAAACCGACCTTCTGAATAATACCTTGGTGCACATGTCCTTCATTATCTTTCATGCTAATCGGCTTACCATTTTGGATCATTTCCCGATCAATTTGTCCTTCTACCTTAAATGCATCAATGCTTAATTCTACCACTGCATTTTCATTTATCTCGCCATAAGCTTCCTCTGATTTAAGGGCAAAATCAGTATGTTCTCCTTCTGCTAATCCTTCGACATTGGCTTCGAATGCAGGAAGTAATTGACCAGAGCCAAACAAAAACACTAATGGGTGTTGCTCATCAGCTACTTCAATTACATCACCTTCCGCAGAGTCTTTCCGAAGTACGTAAGAAAGGTGTACTACCTTATTTTTTTGGATTTTCATTTTTGAAATTTATAATTAAAAAAAAAGCGAATGCCTCAATCCAGCGCATTCGCTTTATAAAAAGTTTTTCTTTTTCGTTCTACAAAGGTAGAATAAAATATGGATTTGCTAAAAAAGTAGTGATAAGTATTCAATTAATGATTCATATTAAATCATGCCTCTTGCCTTCAGTTCTAAATATTTATTTACCGAATTAATAGATAAGTCTTCTGGTCTTGTCAATATGGTTTGGATACCATATTGTCTTAATTTTCGAGCGATCTCTCTTTTTTCTGCTACGAATTTTTTAGCGATTGTTCGGAAATAAATGTCTTCGACAGTCTCGCTTTCTAATTCGCTATAGTCATTGACTTCGGTATTTTCAAAGAAGATCACGACAAGCAAATGCATAGCATTTATTTTTCTTAGTAAGGGCAATACGCGTTCTAGCGCATACATACTTTCAAAATTGGTGTATAAAAAGATTAAGCTTCGGCCTCCACTAATTACGTTTCGACTAGAGCGAAAAAGCAATTCATAATTAGATTCTAAATGGCGTTCTTTTTCATTATATAAAGCCTGAATAATTTTACGTAATTGAGCGGGACTTCGTTCTGCTCGAATGGTCGTTCCCATTTTATCAGAGAAGGTAATCAATCCTGCTTTATCGTGTTTTTTCAAGGCGATGTTTGAAATCACCAAGCTTGAATTTATAGCATAGTCCATCAGACTTAATCCATGAAACGGCATTTTCATTACTCGACTTTTATCGATAATCGAATAAATTTGTTGAGAACGTTCGTCTTCATATTGATTCACCATCAATTCATTTCGTCTACTTGTTGCCTTCCAATTGATACTCCGATAATCATCCCCTTTTACATAGTTTTTGATTTGTTCGAATTCATAGCTATGTCCAATTCTTCTAATTTTTTTAATCCCTTGAAAATTGGAGATTTGAGAAAAGGCTTTTAATTCCATTTCTTTCATTTGCAAAATAGAAGGATACACAGGCACCATTGCTTTGGCTTCGATTTGATGTCTTTTATTGATTAGCCCAAGAAAAGAAGCGGCATAAATAAGCACATCACCAAATTCGTATTCTCCACGTTCTACAGGTCTCAATTTATAAGTAACCATTCGATTACTATTTGCTTCCATATTTATTGGGATCAAGAAATCACGATCTTGAAATTGAAAAGGAATCTCATCAATGATTTCTAGATTTAATCCAAAAGCATAAGAATTATCGAGTTGGAGGCGTACTATATTTTCATCACCTAAAGAAAAAACTTTTGGCAAAATACGCTTACATTTTACTTTAAATGAAGGATTAAAAAGTAAAACGAAATCGATTAAAACAGCTAATACAAAACCAACCAATAATCCTTTTGTTAGAATCAAAAGCCAAGGCAAAGCAAAGCTTACTGCAAATAACATGGCAATTCCTCCTAATATCAAAAAGAAGCGATTGGATAAATGAATATTTTTAATAATTCCAAACATAGTTGTTTTTTAATGGCTCATAAAAAAGAAATCGAAACCATTTAGTGCTTAACGAGGCACTTCAATTTTTTCTAAAATATCTTTCACCACATCATCTACAGTAAACCCTTCCATCTCTCGTTCTGGAGTAAGAATAATTCGGTGATTCAACACAGGGAAAGTAACAAACTGGATATCATCTGGTGTAACAAAATCTCGTCCATTAATTGCAGCTAAAGCTTTTGACGCTCGCATAATGGCCAAGGAAGCCCGAGGAGAACCACCTAGGAAAAGATCTCCGTTATTTCTGGTGTTGTGTACTACCTCTGCAATATATTTGATCAGTTCATCTTTAATATGTACTTGTTCGACCAAATCAATACATTCTTTTAAATCCGCTCCACTAAATACCCCATTTACTACTTCCAATGTTTTCATAGAGAAGTCATCTTTAAATCGATTAAGGATGGCAATTTCTTCTTGTAGTTCTGGGTATTGTAATCGAATTCTAAATAAGAATCGATCCAATTGAGCTTCTGGAAGTTTGTAAGTTCCTTCTTGTTCGATTGGGTTTTGTGTAGCAATCACAAAAAATGGGAAGGTCATTTTTCTTGTCTTACCATCCACGGTAACTTGCTTTTCTTCCATCACTTCAAACAGTGCCGCTTGTGTTTTTGCAGGCGCACGGTTGATTTCATCAATCAGTACAATATTGGAAAAGACGGGACCTTCATTAAATCCAAATTCTGCCGTTTTCATATTATATACAGAAGTTCCGATGACATCGGTTGGCATTAGATCTGGGGTAAATTGAATTCTTGAAAAATCGACTTTTATCGTTTTGGCCAACATCTTTGCCGAAAGTGTTTTGGCAATTCCAGGTACTCCTTCGAGTAAAACATGACCACCTGCAAAAAGTGCAACCAATAAAAGATCGATCATATCTTCTTGACCAATGACGACTTTATGCATTTCATCTTTGATTAGGTCAACCGTTCGATTTACCTTTTCTAAATTGATTGAATTTTTAGACCAAATTGGATTTGAAGTTTCCATTCTATTCTGTTCTTCCATGTGTTAATTCTTGTTTTTTCTGGTGATTTTTATTTGCTCTTTATATAAAATTTTTCGAGTAAAGCATGAAATTTAACTAAACGATCTGCTTGGATTGCTCGCGCTTTTTTAATGTGATTATATTCATTAAATATCTTTTCAATTTCTTCTTTATCTACTTCTGACTTTAAAGCCAATCGCTTAATCAAGTCTTCATTTATGGTTTGCGTAGGAAGCGAGTAACGATCTCGTATGTGCCACAAGAACAGTTTCATTTCTTGCACAGCCAACTTCTTATGATCGTTTTGTTGGAAGTATAATCTTCCAATGGTTTGTATAAATTCTAGTGAGGTATTGGTATTGCCTTCATAGACAGGAATCACTCGCTGTTTTCTTCTCGCTCTAAACAATACATAAAGTAAAAGACCTGCTAACATCGTATACCACCACCAGCGCAAGGCAGGTTGAGATAAAATATATTGTAAAGGCGTATCTGAGAATTTACGATCTCTATTTCCTTGTGTAGAATGATAATCTTTATTGTATTCATCCCAATAAATTTTCCCTTCGGGTAAATGAGAAAAGACTTTACTGGCATACTCAAAACTTTCCTTTTCCTTCAACTGAAAATTAGTAAAAGCAATTGGTGTAGAATGAAAATAAAAGTATCCACCACCATAAGCTACTCGGATAAAGTTGACTGATTTTGTACCAAAATAACCTAGTAGATCATAAGACTCACTGGTTTTACAATGTTCAATATTTTGAAAGAAATTCCAACGGTAATTGTCCAATTCGTTTTTATAATAAAAATCAAAATTACTTCCTTTCTTCGTCTTTAAAGAAGGATGATAAAAGTTCATGACCACAGAAGTATTTCTTTGAAAATCATAGCTTCCGCTTTTATCTGTCGATAGACAATCCGTTAAACCGATTTCATCATAAAGAGAATTGGGAAAGCGGGTGGTGGAAATAAAAGCATGATTTCCGTTAGCTACAAATTTGGTCAATTGATCGGTATTCTCTTGATCTAGATACAGCGTACTTCCAATAAAAACATAACTTGCATTTTCGGCATTTACATCCAGTTTTTCTACCAAGGTATTATTAGTGATTTCTTGAAAACCTTTGCCAAAACCTTGTAGGAGTTCAGCAATGATAAAGTTATTATAGGGTTCTTTAGAATCTCTTTTATAAGACTCTGACCAATTGTGTTTGCCATCTACGACGCTATTCATAAAGAAATAGCCCAATAAGATTGATCCTAAAACAGCAAGGGCAATAAGAATATATATTTGTTGTTTCTTCATGCTAGATTAGGCTTTTTTAATCGTTTTCATAAATGTTTTAAAAACGGGTTCTACGGCATTATAATCTTTCTCATCTACCTTAATTTCTCCATACCAAACCTTATCAAATATGCGTGTAATTTCTCTAAACTTAGAATAGTTTTCTTGTGGTCTCATTTCCCGAAGATAATCCCGATTCGTTTTATCTTTTTTCCAATGGATTGAATTATTCAAAGACAACTCTTTAATCACTTTCAAGTAATATAATCGGATAGCCAAATGATAAGATCTATTCTTCAGTGCTTCTTTTAAAAAGCGATCAATATCTGATTCGTGGATATTCTCTTCAATTTCTTCTATGGTAAATTCTTTCCTTGGCGCTTTGCTATTGATAATGGTAAATTTATTGGTAAATAATCGAACCAAAACCAGAAGCAATAAAGCTCCAAAACCGATGTATAAGATAATACGCAAAGCACTCGCATCTTTGAATAAGGTAGATGGTTTTTCTCTTTCTGGTCTGTCTTTGGTTTCTACTTCATTTTGAGTGGGTGTTTCTTTTTCTACATAGTCCACCCCATTAGATAATTTATTCCAACGGCTCTCATCTAAACTGCGTTGATTAATCTCTTCTTGCAAATAATCTTGTGCAACCATTGGCTGCATAGAAGATGCAAAAGACATCATCAAAACCAAAAAACTATAATATATGATTTGACGTATCATGTTTAAATTTCTTTTTCTAATCCAAATACACGTTTTCTAACTCCAATTTGTTGTACCCTTTCTTTTAGGTTACCAGCATTTCTAATTTCATCCATCGTGTAATACATATAACTCATTCCAATCACAATCATGGGGAAGATTAGGTTTAATGCAAACACCGTAATAAAAGTAGAAAATAAAGCTACGGATTTGATAATGGTTGTTTCTTCCATTACAAAATTCCATTGTAATACTTCGTAATAAAACCATAAGAATGGCGAATCAATGAATACGAATAAGATCATAGCGATAACTCCAAGTATAGCATTGACTACAAAAAATCGTCCGAAAGAACCAGTGATAATAGAAAAGGTTTTTCCTAAACTACTAAATAGTCCTTTGTCTTCTTTATGCGCTACAAATAGCCATAGAGCTACCGCAGGAAAACAAAACATAAATAGCAAGAAGCCTGCATCTTTTCCTATGAAAAATAAAATATTGGCAATGGCTACAATTAAAAAGGTATACATAGGGTTAGCCTTAAAAAAGGCCCAAAGATCTTTTCTAGAAAACGCAATGCGTTCGGTTACCGATGGATTTCCATATTCTCGATTTAGAATATAACAAAGGATAAAAGAGGTAATAGAAAAGGCAATGATGTTGAGTCCAAATAAAATAGGATATGCCCCATAATCAAAATAAGAAGTTACCTTATCTATACTCCATGAGCTATAATCACTAAAAGGAATTAGGAAACGCTCTGGCATTAAGAAATAAGTAAATCCTGCATATATCGCCGAAGTCAACAAGGCAATCGGAATTAATATTTTTGCATATTTCCGATAAAGGGTAAAGGTATCTTGGTAAATTTCACCTGCGTTTTTAATCTTATGATAGCTTGGCTTTTCATTCCGATCTGGTGGCAATTTAATATCTTTTAAATCTCCTTTGAATCCTCTTTTAGCCAATAGATAAGGATAAATTACAAAATACCCAATAACAAAAGTTAAGCATAAGAGAATGAATATTAATCGAAGGAAATCAGGTGTTTCGGTATGTCTCGTCATAAAGCCTTCGAAAAAACCAGCCAAAATAGTCAAAGGGATTACTCCCATTAATATTTTAATTCCACGCCTGGCAGAGAGCTGAAAAGCTTGTAGCCTGGAGTATGTGCCAGGAAAAGCGAGTCCACTTCCTAATGCAATACCAGCGGCACCAGAAATAATAATTGCTGAAATTTCTAAGGTACCATGAGTCCAAATTGTTAAAAAGGATTCTTGAAATAAATCCCTTTCAATAAAAAAGTATTGGAAAGTGCCAACCATGATCCCATTGTAAATCATAATCCCAATCGCGCCTATTCCAAAGAAAAGACCAAATATAAATGTAAGAAAATCTACTCTGAGATTATTGAGCGTAATACCAAAAAACATATCGACCTCATTCATCTCTTTGTAGACCTGCATGGGGTCACCACTTTGTATATTCGCCTCCGTCATAGAGACATAACTATCACCTAAAATAACCCGAGAAAAATCAGGGTCCATATAACTTGAAATCACCCCAATGGCCATAGAAATAGCAAAAACAACAAAAGAAATCAAAAATGCTCTACGTGAATCGTATACGACTTGAGGAAGTTCTATTTTCCAAAAATTAATAAAACGTTTGAAACGGCCTTTTCTATTTTTATAAATACTATAGAATAATTGTTGTGCTAAACCATTGAGATAAACACGCACGGATCGGTTAGGATAAAAGGTTCTAGAGTAAGATAAATCATCTGTAATTTGGATAAATAAATCACTTAGTTTATCAGGGTCCTTTTTATTACTTTCCAGTAAATTTTCAAACTCTGTCCATTTTTCTTGATTCTGTTCTATAAAACGCGTTTCACGCATAAATACAATGATTTTTGGTGCGACAAATTACCTTCATCAATAAAGAAAAAGCTAATTTTTAATTAGACATTGATGAAATATATCCAACTAAATACAATAAGTATTCTACTAAAGTTAGGCAAAAAATGAGAATAAAGTTTCCGCTTCTTTCATTTATCCGACGAATGTCCTGTAAATATAGAAAAAAAGCCTTCATAATTCCACCACGGACATCATAACTTTTTGTTAAAAATATTCTAATTTATTCATTTTGACCAGTGTTTTGGTATCTTAGTCTAAGCGGTCAGGACATTTGAAAGAAGTCTCTAAATTACTATACTTGATTCTTCGTTGAAAAAATAGTATAATTAAACAGCAAAAACATAACGTACTTCGATTTTTCGCAATGAAAGGCACTTTGTATAAAAACAATGTGTTATTATTGTAGACGATAAAAAAATCAACATGAGTAAAATTGATATTACCACCACACAGAATGTAACTATTGAATACGAACTAGCCCCTTTAAGCGAGCGTATTTTTGCATATATGATTGATGCCGTAGTCATGTTTGGAATCATCTTATTATTGTGGTCGATTTTTATTCCAAGCACGGGTTATTTTTACCAAAGTGCTGTTTTCTATTTGGTTTTACTTCCTGTTTTTCTTTTTTATTCCTTAGCCTCCGAAGTGTTCATGAATGGTCAATCATTAGGCAAAAAAATCTTTGGTATCAAAGTCGTTAAATTGAATGGAGAAGAAGCGAGTTTAAATGATTATATCATTCGTTGGACCTTTAGAATGGTAGACATCTATTTTTCTTTTGGAACTTTAGCTTCTTTATTAATTGGCTCTTCGAGTAAACATCAACGTTTAGGTGATATCTTAGCCAATACCGCGATCATTAAAGTTAAATCTAGTTTTCATTTACGATTAAATGATATTTTAAAAATTAATTCTTTAGAAAATTATGAAGTGACTTATCCGAGCGTTAGACAGTTTAGTGAGAAGGATATGTTATTGATAAAAACAACCATTTCTCGTTTTCAACGCTTTCCAAATGTAGCGCATAAAGAGACATTAAATAATTTGGTGAAGAATGTTTCTGAGAAAATGCAGATAAAAGAAAAGCCAAAAGATAAGGTTCAATTCTTAAAAACCTTAATTCGAGATTATATTGTACTTACGCGTTAAGTTCGTGTTTTTGCATTAGCTCTGTAAAATATTTACTACTCAACACAAAGGCCGCTGACATACCAAACATCACAAAAGCCATCGTTCCAAAAGTAATGCCTATAGAAGTTCGTTCTATCAATGGTTTTACTACAAAAGGAGATAAAAATTGCCCTAAAAACATGGCCATATTTAAGATTCCAATCATTCTTCCTCTTAGGTGAGCAGGTGCAATTTCCATTAACCATACCGTCGCATTGGGTATCATTAATCCAAATCCAGCTCCTCCAATCATTAAGCCCACTACCACTTGAGCATAGGAATATGCATTGCCCACTACAAGATAACCCAAGCCCATAATACCAAAGCCTAAGGCATAGATTAAAGGGTATGAAATATGCTCTTTAAGCTTTTGAAACATTAAGGCAGCCGGTGCTGCGCATAAGGTCATTGCAGCAATCGCCAAACCAATTTCTAATTCTCCTACAGGTGTGATTTCTGCAAGATAAAAAGGGATTTGTACAGGTACCATATAAAAAATAATCATCCCAATTAGACCAACCCAATAGATCATTTTACGTAAACCAGGCAATGGAGCTTTGCCCGTAAAACCAGTAGGTTTTACGGCTTTCCCTGGTTCAAAAATATGTTTTAATATTAAAGGAAAAACAAGTAATGATGCGCCATAAATAAGAAATGGTAAACGCCAATTAATTTCAGCTAGAAGTCCACCGAGGATTACATAAATAATTCCTCCAAAGGTCATAAACGCGCCTTGCATCCCCATAAACTGATTTCGCTCTTTCCCTTCAAAATAATCTGCAACTAAAGTAGTAATGGTTACCATGGTTCCAGCGACAGCCATGCCCAAAAAACCTCTACTTACCAATATATACCATAAATCGTTAAGATAATATCCTGCCGTTCCTGATAAAGCATAAAGGATAAGTGAACCAATTAAAATTTGTTTTCTCCCTATTCGATCAATGGCATAACCTACGAAAGGAGCAGTCATGGCAATAACCAAAGATGGAAGCACCAACAATAATTGAGCTACAAATTCTGAATCTTTTACATGAGAAAAAGCCACACTAATTTTAGGTTGTGCTGGTGCAATGGTAGCAGCGGCCATTACGGTAAGACTTCCGCCTGCTAGCAATGTAGCTTTTAACCAATTCTTTTCAGATTTAGAAAGTGTGGATGTAGAACTATTCATATTGAGCTACAAGGTAAGCAAAAAGGATTGATTTATGGCTAAATTAGAACGCTAGCTATT
>JAHDCJ010000026.1:9428-40426 GCA_020629935.1 Saprospiraceae bacterium
GCTACAAGGTAAGCAAAAAGGATTGATTTATGGCTAAATTAGAACGCTAGCTATTCCCTTAGTTTTCTATTACGTTTATCGCCTAATTTCATTTCCTTTTTAATTTTTCTTTTCATAAAACTGTTTCACTTTGATTTTTTGTCACAAAAAGTTACCAATAACAGCCTAAAATCATCAATATTACTAACAATTTATTTTTTTACCCATATATAAAACATTGTAAAATTATACTCCACTTATCATTTATTTGTCAAAAATACGCAATTTAATACCACTAAATCAAATTACATCACCATAATATTGACATATTGTTATTTTACCTGTATATTGCAGTTGTTAGTAACTTTAACATTTTAGACTGTAACATTAGCCTGATTTTTGCGTCTAAACAACAAACCTAATTAATTAAATTATTATTACGAGAATTCTAAGATTATGAAAACCAAGTTATTTTTAAGCATTAGTTTATTTCTATTGGTTCAAATTGTCCTTGCCCAACCACAATCTTATCAATTAATTGAACCGATTGAGCGAGAAGTTTATGAAGATGTTACTCCTATTTCTTCAAATGATCATTATGAAGCTCCTTCAACAGAAGAAAATGAGGCTATCAAAGAAGTAGAAGCTTCAGAATTAAACAACAAGCCTTCTACAGAAGTAATCAAAATAAATCCTCAATTTGAAACCGTAAAAGAGGAAAAAGTGGCTGATATTAATCCACAGTTTGAAACCTTTAATATAGAAATTGAACCTACTCCTGTAAAAAAGGAAATGCCTGAACTTATTCCTTCTCCCATAAAAGAACTAGAAACTGAAGAAATAGCGAATGAAGAGCCTAAAGTAATAGAAGAAAAAGAGGAAGAAGAAGGAATAAGCGCCTTGAACTTTAAACAAGAAGTAATTGAATTTGGTGTTATTGATCTAGACAAACCAGTAGTCGCTACTTTTCAATTTACAAACACCACTGATGAACCTATCATTATTAAAGATGCCAAAGGATCTTGTGGATGTACCGCTACTGACTTTCCTAAAGAACCGATATTACCTGGAGAAACTGCTGAAATTTCAGCCACATATAATGCGGCATCCATTGGCCCATTTGATAAAACAGTAACTGTAATTAATTCCGCTGCAAAGCCAACTATCCTTCACATTAAAGGAGAGGTGGTTTGGAAGTTATAATTAGCATACATAAAAAATAAAAAAGCTTCGATTCTATGAGAATCGAAGCTTTTTTTATTGAAGTAATTTCCGTTCTATGCTGAAGTTACTAATATTTGATTCGTAAGGGAAACAATTCCAGTAATGGTCAATTGTACACCAACAGCCATTACTAAGAAACCCATAATACGTGATATTGCTTTTAAGCCTGATACCCCAAGAAATTTTAGAAGTGCAGGCGAGAATCGTAAGATACCATAAATAACAAAGGCGGTAAACAATACAATCCCTACAATAATACTTTTTTCTGCCCAACTTGGATATTGAGAATATAAACCAATCAATAATGAGATAGATCCTGGTCCTGCAAGTAAAGGCATTGCCATAGGCGTAAAAGAGATATCTTCCTTTTCAATAGCCTCTTGTCTCACTTCATCATTAATTGCTCTTCCTGTAGCAAATTTTCCATTTAATAAACTAAATCCTGAAGCAAGGATAACCATACCACCTGCTATACGCATTGCATCTAAACTGATTCCAAAGAAGCTCAAGATATAGGTTCCTCCAAGAAAGAAACTTATTAAAATCAGCGCGAAGTAAATACTCGTAGTTCTCGCCATTTTTCTTCGAGAAGCTGGAGTTTCGTCAGGAGTCATTGCCAAAAAAACGGGCACTGCTCCAAGTGGATTGACCACAGAAAATAAGGATGCAAATACTGCAATACTTAATGTCATCATAATAAAAAGCCTTTTAGTCATGCGGTGTATACTTGTTTAAACTCGCATGAATTACAAAATCATTTATTTCAATCAACACCAAATCTTATTTGGTATCAAAAGCGGATGCAAAGGTAATTTATTTTTTTATTTGGCAAAATAGTTCAATATAAATATTTTTTTTTACCAACTATAAATCACACTTGCTCCAAAACTCAGGGTATGAAACTCCAAATCCTTCAAAAAAGTTTCGTTTTTAATGGTATTTTTTAATAAAAAAAGATTAAAAAATGGGAGCACTATTTTCCTCCATTTAATAAGGCCATAAATAGATGATAAGAATCTCCATTTTACATAAGAAAGTATTCCAAAAGACTCAATATTTTCCTTATTGACATAAAAAAAAGCGGCTTGTTTTTCAACAAGCCGCTTCAATTCTTTTCTATATTATCTTATCCTCCAAAATCATCGAAGGCGATATTTTCTTCTGGTACTCCAAATTCATCTAACATGCGAATTACCGCTTGGTTCATCATTGGAGGTCCACAGAAATAGTATTCAATTTCTTCTGGCTCTGGGTGCTTTGACAAATAATTATCGATAAGCACTTGGTGAATAAAACCTTGATATCCTTGCCAATTATCCTCAGGTAATGGATCAGAAAGTGCGACATTAAATTTAAAGTTATCAAATTCTTTTTCGATAGCTTCAAATTCATCTACATAGAATAACTCTCTTACCGAACGTCCACCATACCAGAAAGAAACTTTTCGGTCTCTTGTCTTTTCAGTGTGGAAGATATGGAATAGATGAGATCGTAATGGGGCCATACCTGCTCCACCACCAATATAAATCATTTCTTTCTTCGTTTCTTTGATAAAGAACTCTCCGTAAGGACCAGAGATCGTTACCTTGTCTCCTGGTTTTCTAGAGAATACATAAGAAGAACAAACTCCAGGATTAACTGCCATCCAAGCATTTTTAGCTCGATCCCAAGGCGGAGTAGCAATCCGAATATTCAACTTTACGATATTACCTTCCGCAGGGTGATTGGCCATAGAATAAGCTCTAAATTGCTCTTCATCATTCACCATTTTCAGGCTCCAAAGACCAAATTTATCCCAATCTGGGTGGTATTCTTCTTCTACATCAATATCAGACGAATAATCTACGGTAATAACTGGTACATCAATCTGTACATATCCACCCGATTCGAAATCTAAGGTTTCCCCTTCAGGAAGTTTTACTACAAACTCTTTGATGAAAGTTGCTACGTTTTCATTAGAAACGACTTCACACTCCCATTTCTTGATACCAAATACTTCTTCTGGTACGCGTACTTCCATATCCTGCTTTACTTTCACTTGACAAGCTAATCGCCAATTGTCCCGAGCTTCTTTTCGAGAAAGGTGATTCATTTCAGTAGGAAGTACATCTCCCCCACCTGAATCTACTTGGCATAAACACATTGCACAAGTTCCTCCTCCTCCACAAGCAGAAGGAAGGAAAATACTCTTGGTAGAAAGCGTAGTCAACAAGGTCGTACCTGGTTTTACTACCATGGGATTTTCTGTATCTCCATTGATAATAAGGGATACATCTCCTTGAGGAACTAGTCTTTTTCTAACTAAAATTAGTCCATAAGATAAGGCTGTAATTACTGCACCAAAGACTAAAATAGCCCCTATAATAAGCCCAAAATCGATTGCTAAGATTATCATATTTTATAAATGATCTTGTTTACTAAAATTATTTTCCTCCATTTGCTAAAGCAGCTGGATCAATTCCCATTAAACTCATGAAAGCAATTCCCATAAGTCCAGTTAAGATGAACGCCATTCCAAGCCCTCTTAATGCAGGGGGTACGTCAGAATAAAGCATTTTCTCTCGTATGGCAGCAATGGCTACAATCGCTAAGAACCATCCGAAGCCACCACCTAATCCGAAGGCTACAGATTCTACCAAATTATAATCTCTAGATACCATAAATAAAGAACCTCCTAAGATGGCACAGTTTACAGTGATCAAAGGAAGAAAGATTCCTAACGAGATGTATAAGGATGGAGAATATTTTTCAATTATCATTTCAACCAATTGTACCATGGAGGCGATGATTGCAATAAAAAGGATAAACCGTAAGAAGGTTAAATCCATTTCCTGCCCTAGCATACCGCCAAAGATATTGGTTCCAGGTTCTAATAAAAATTTATTTAACAACCAGTTGATTGGCATGGTAATCCCCAAAACGAAGATAACTGCTGCGCCTAAACCGATGGCTGTTTTTACACTTTTAGATACGGCCAAGTATGAACACATACCTAAGAAATAAGCCAAAACGAGGTTTTCTATAAATGCCGCCTCTAAAAAAACATTAAATGCACTTCCCATGATGAATATATATTAGAAAGGTGATTAATCAAATTAAGAAATATCTACTAATTTAGTATTGTAACTACGTTGTATCCAGATGAATATTCCGATCAGGAACATAGCCGCTGCGGGTAAAACCATTAATCCATTATTGGCATACCAACCTAACCACCAAGTGGCTTCAGTATTTAACAAATACTCAGAAGTATTTCCAATAATCTTTAATTCTGCTGGACTACCAGCGAATAAGGTTCCTTTACCAAAAATTTCTCGGAAGAAAGCTACCGCAATAAGAATTAGTCCATAACCTAATCCATTACCTATACCATCCAAAAACGATTGCCAAGGTTTATTCGCCATTGCAAATGCTTCTAGCCGTCCCATAATAATACAGTTAGTAATAATCAGCCCAATGAATACCGAAAGTTGTTTGTATACATCATAACTCAAGGCCTTCAATGCTAATTCTACCACCGTTACTAAAGTTGCAATCACGACCAACTGAACGATCAATCGGACTTGACCAGGAATAATATTCCGCATCAATGAAATTGCTAGGTTAGCAAAAGCACAAACAAAGACTACCGCGACCGCCATGACCAACGATGGATAAACCAAGGTGGTTACCGCAAGTGCAGAACAAATACCAAGTACCTGTACTGTTACTGGGTTATTATCATTTAATGGATCAGATAATAACTTTCTTTCTTTTTTACCAAAAGCAAAAGTCGCTTCTTGGTTTTTTAATTGAGTTTCTTGAACATCAGCCATAATTAGCTATTTTATTTGTTTAAAAGTTGGCCTGTTTTGCCATTCTTTAATTTTTCAAAATGTCGGAAATAAGGTCCTAATCCATCTTCAATCATATCGGTTACCCCATCACAAGTAATGGTGGCTCCAGCAATACCATCAACTTCCATAATTTCATCCCGAGCGCCTCCTTTACGTACTGATAAGTATTGATTTTTCACATCATCAAAAATCTTTTTATTATTTTTGAATTGGGCTTTCCAACTCGCATTATCTTTGATTTCTGCACCAAGACCTGGTGTTTCCCCTTTATGTCCAAAAGATGCTCCAGCCAATGATCTGAAATCATCTTTTAAAGCAAAAGATCCCCAGATATCGTCCCAAAGTCCACTACCACGAAGCGTAACAATATATAATGTTTTGCCTCCTTCTTGGTATACATAAAGTGGATATTTCCGAACTTTTGCATCTTTCTTCTTCTCTTTATCCAACTTCAATTTATCTGCACGTTCTCCTTCGATTACATCTCCATCATAGTTTAGCACATATTGCTTTACACTTTGATCAAAGATACTTTCAATTTTATCAGCGTCCATATCATTTGCGGTAGGATCAACTGCTTGGAAGATTTCCTTTTTATTGTAGATCGCTTCATTTCGATCATGTATATCTTTAAGGCCAGAATACATTAACGAAAGTAGTAAGGCAACGACCGTAGTCATTGTTAATACGAATAAAATTACTTTACTATTACTCACTGGTCGTTCGTTTTAATCGTTTAGAAATATTGGATTCTAAGACAAAATGGTCGATTAATGGTGCAAAGGTATTCATGAATAAAATAGCCAACATCCATCCTTCTGGATATGCTGGATTTAATACACGAATAATCATACCGACAGAACCAATAAAGAAACCATATATCCATTTCCCTTTAGTCGTAGCCGTAGCAGTTACTGGATCTGTAGCCATAAATGCCATAGCAAAGAAGAAACTTCCCATATAGAATTGGTACAACCAAGGTACTTCCATAAATGGAGTCGCTCCCCAAGCGTTTAAAGCCATTCCTGTAAGCATAGCTCCAACAAACATAGACAACATAATTCTCCAGCTTCCGATACCAATAAATACTAATAAGGCAGCTCCAGCTAAGATTAATGGCTTAGAGGTTTCCCCAATAGAACCTGGAATAGTTCCCCACCACATAGCCGTAGTAGAATAGACCTCTGTAACCGCATCCCAACCACCTTTAGCCGCTAAACCTAAAGGAGTGGCTCCAGTAAAAGAATCGACTATGGGCCTGCCTTCCACAAAGGAATAGGTTCCCATCCATTCTAATAAAGGATTGAACATCGTATGCATCCAAGAATAATCGGTGAATAAAGACTTTTCTATTTCAGTGATACCTGATACCCAAACTGCATCTCCAGAAATCTCACCTGGATAAGCAAAGAATATAAATACCCTTGAAAGTAAGGCGATATTGAAAATATTCATCCCTGTTCCTCCAAAAGCCTCTTTACCAATAATTACGGCGAAAGCTACAGACATAGCCAACATCCATAAAGGTACATCTGGAGGCATAATTAACGGAATCAAGGCTCCTGACACTAAGAATCCTTCCTCAATTGGATGTCCTTTTTTGGCAGCGTATAAAAATTCTATACCCAACCCAACTAAGTTAGCTACTACAAAAATAGGTAGTAGTTGAACTAAGCCATAAATTAATTTAGGGACAAAACCACTGAATAGTCCTAAATCAGGATAAAGTGCAGCAAAATGTTGGTGGCCAATATTATAAGTACCAAACAAATAACATAATTGTAAGGCAATAACAACCATAAACATGGTCCGTTTAAGATCCATACCATCTCGGATATGTACCCCCTCTTTGGTCACCGAATTTGGTGCGTAAAGAAAAGTAAAAAACCCATCGTACACTGTGTGTAGCTTAGGTGATTTTTTCTTATCTGGTTCTAGTTTTTTTACGAAATCGATTAAACCCATTTGGTTTTTTGAATTTAGTATGCTATTAAATTTCTATTAGTTAAAATCACAAGGATTATCCTTGCTCTCTCATTGTTTCTAAGCCTTCTGCTAAGATTTTTTGTAGCGGTTGTTTAGATGTACAAGCAAATTCACAAAGTGCTACATCTTCTTCAGCCAATTCATAAATACCTAATCCTTCCATACGCTCAAAGTCATTCACTAAAATGGCCTTGAATAATTGTTGTGGATAGATATCCATTGGTAATACTTTTTCGTATTGCCCTGTAACTACAAAAGCTCGTTTCTCCCCATGCGTATTCGTATTTACTTTATACTTAAAGTCTTTAGGCTGAGGAAAGGTTTTTGAAATACTAGGTCTTGGCGTTAATGGTAACAACCATCCAAACATTTCATATTTATCACCTTCTTCAATCACGGTGATTTGGTCATCATAAAACCCAAGGTAATTATCTCTTGCTACGGTTTTACCAGAAAGTACATCTCCTGAAATAAATCGCACATGATCATTATTTAATTTTCCATTAACTAATTCCCCTACATTCGCACCTTGAACGGTTCTATAATATTTTGGATTACTTACTTCTGCTCCAGCGAGTACGACTACGCGGGATGCATCATAATTTCCTGTAAGGAAAAAACGACCAATCGTTAATACACTTTGCACATTGAGTGTCCAAACGACTTCGCCTTTATTGATTGGCTTAATATGATGAATTTGTACCCCTACATTACCAGAAGGGTGTGGGCCATTAAAATAAACTTTTTCTACCCCAGTAGTAGCTTCAAAAGCACTTGCTCCCGTTCCTAAACCAAGGAATATTGTTCCATCAGTCAGTTTATTTAAAATATCAAGCCCTTTTTGAAAAGCAGCTTCTTCACCAGCAACGATCAAACTATTATCTGGAGCTAAGGGTGCAGAATCAAAAGTGGAAATGAAAATATCTCTAGGTGTTTCTTGTGGATCTGGCACCATATTATATGGCCGTTGTCTAATGTTCGGCCAAAGTCCAGTAGATAATAAATGATTGATTAAAGCTTGTCGATCTGCATTTTCTACATCGAAAGCATCACGAGAACAGTATTTCATTTCTTTATCCGCAAGGATAACTACTTCATTGATAGAACGTTTAGCACCACGTACCACACTAGCCACTTCTCCACTAACAGGAGAAACATATTTAATTTCAGGTCGTTTTTTATCAAAAAACAATACATCCCCTACCTTAACTTCTTGTCCAACTTCTACTACTACTTTAGGAATTGGAGACATTCCTATAAAATCTTTAGGTTTTACGGCTACATGTTTAGAAATCCAAAGTCCGTCTTCAATTTCTTTAGCGGCTTCACCTTCTAAAAGGATATTATGTCCTTTCTTAAGTTTAATAACCTTTTTCCCATTTTCGATGCTTGTTCCACTATTTGATCCAAAACTTGGAAAAATAGAGAACTCGTTATCATCATCATTGGTAGAACCCATTTCTTTACCTTCTACCTGCATCAGGCTATCAGCAACAAAAATAACCCCAATGACTAAGATAAAAAGGAGTACCGCAATAAAGGCCGTTTGAAGTACCATACTACCAACTGCACTTTGGGCGAAAAGTAGCTGAGCGGTAAAAACGATTGAAATAATAATAGCTGATTTCTTCATCAGATGGATATATAATTTAAATTAAAATTATCAGTGTAAGAGCCAATCAATATATATTTTGATTGTTCCCTTTTTCAAATCACCTGCAAAGATAAAAACCCTTGCTTAAAAAATGAAAGCAATTGTATCTTTTGATGCATATGTTTTTATTTAGAGCGAATCCAAATAAGATTGCTTTTATTATTTTCTTAGAAAGTATTCCAAAATACATTTAAAACACCTTCATTATCGAAAAAGCATTCCCTATAATTTGGTATTTTTAGGCTAATTTTTGATAAGGGAAGGAAAAAAATTGGAAGAATCCCATTTATCAATTACTTTACCAGACCGTTGAAAATAATTTATCTGATTTCAAGATGTAACTATGAATATTGTTATCCTTTCTCGAAACCCCAGTTTGTATTCGACCCAACGACTTTGGAAAGCTGGTGAAAAACGTGGCCATCGCATGTATATCATAGACCATTTGAATTGTGATATTGTGATTGAGCGAAATAAGCCCCAGATATTTTATGGTCGGAAAAAATTAAAAAACATACATGCAATTATTCCTCGAATTGGTGCTTCAGTTACCTTTTATGGGACCTCTGTAGTCAAGCAGTTCGAAATGATGGGCGTTTTTTCTGCTACAGGCTCTGATGCATTAGTTACAGCTCGTAACAAATTACACAGTTTGCAATTGCTTTCTATGGCTGGTGTAGGGATTCCTAAAACGATTTTCACCAATTATACCAATGATGTAAAGAAACTGATTTCCTTTGTGGGTGGTGCTCCATTAGTGATTAAATTGCTAGAAGGTACGCAAGGAATGGGGGTGATGTTGGCAGAAACTGATTCGGCAGCGATCTCCGTTATTGAAGCTTTCCATCAACTCAAAGCAAGGGTTATTGTACAAGAATTCATAAAAGAATCTGATGGTGCAGATATTCGAGCGTTTGTAGTCGATGGGAAAGTAGTGGGTTCTATGATGCGAAAGGCAAAACAAGGTGATTTTCGTTCGAATTTACATCGGGGAGGAACTTCTGTTCCCATTCAACTCACGAAGGAAGAAGAAGAAACTGCGATCAATGCAGCTAAAGTATTAAATCTAGGTATTGCTGGAGTTGATATTTTGCGATCTAAGCGAGGTCCATTAGTTATTGAGGTTAATCCTTCACCTGGTTTAGAAGGTATTGAACGATCAACCAAACAGGATATTGCAGGAAGTATTATTAAGTTTATTGAAAAAAACGCGCAGGCATAAAATCTATGGACAAACCCATTATAATTAGCGGACAAGAGGTACATTTAGGAGAAAATAAAGAGATAAAAATACGTGTCGCTCGCCTACCCTCTGGTACTCGAATCAATTTAGAATTACATGTTTTTAGAGCTAAAGAACCTGGTCCTACAGCCTTAGTGTTAGCAGGCGTTCATGGTGATGAAATTAATGGTGTAGAAACCGTAAGAAGAACTGTTGCGGAAGGATTGTTCAAAAACTTAAAGAAGGGTTCAGTGATTGTGATTCCTATGTTAAACATCTATGGTTTTATACACTTTTCTAGGGATGTTCCAGATGGGAAAGATGTCAATCGTAGTTTCCCTGGAAGTTCTAAAGGTTCTTTAGCTTCTAGAGTGGCTTATATTTTATTTAATAAAATTCTTCCTTTTATTGACTTTGGGGTTGACTTTCACACTGGAGGTGGAAGCCGATATAATTTTCCACAAATACGATTTTCTGCAAATGATGAGGAATCTGAAAATTTGGCTAGAGCATTTGCTGCCCCAATCTTACTTCGCAATAAACCGATTGCAAAATCTTTACGAAGAGAAGCGTTGAACATTGGCAAACCTATCTTGGTTTATGAAGGAGGTGAGGCTTTACGATTTGATAAACATTCTATTGAAGAAGGTTTTGAGGGACTACGTAGGGTTTTATGTTATAAAGGAATGTTAGAAAAATGTACACCATCCGCACAAAAGCCTAGATTTGTCAATAAATCAAAGTGGCATAGAGCCAAACGTGCAGGGATGTTTCTTTGGTCAAAAAAATCAGGTGACTTGATCAAAACAGGTGATTTATTAGGTACGATTTACGAACCACATGGTAGAGATGAGACCTTTGTCATTTCCAAACAAGATGGGCTGATTATTGGGCATAATAACGCGCCTATTGTACACCAAGGAGATGCATTATTCCATATCGCCTATTTGGAAAAAGATAGCCATACCGAAGATTTGGCGGATTAATGCTAATCTAAGAGTTCGCTTAATTTTGCCTCTAGCATTGGTCCACGCAGGTTTTTTGCTAAGATTTTACCTTCTTTATCTAAAAGTACAGTATATGGAATACTGCTTACCCCATAAGATTTTGCTATTGGGCTTCCCCATTTTTTTAGATCACTTACATGTTGCCAAGTCAATTGATCTTTTTCAATGGCGCTTACCCACCGATCTTTAGAATTATCAAGACTTACACCAAGAATTTCAAATCCTTTAGATTTATATTTATTATAGACTTTGACTACATTAGGGTTTTCTTTTCTACATGGGCCACACCAACTCGCCCAAAAATCAATAAGGACATATTTACCTCTAAAATCACTTAATTTTACCACTTCACCCTCAGGAGATTTCTCCGCAATTTCTGGAGCTTCTCCACCAATCCGCATATTTTTAGCTTTACTGATTTGCGCAGTTAAAGAATTTTGAAGTGGAGGGTAGCGATCCCCATAAAGCGTCAAAAACTTTTCCCCATAATGAATTAAATTATCTTCGCCTTTACCTGCTTGATAACCCAAGACCGTACCTAGTAAAAGACTACGATGTCGATTGGTATTTTCAGGAATATCCGTAAAGACTGCATCAATATGTTCTTGTTGTTTCAAATGATCTAAGCCGACTCTTGAAATGGTATTTACATAACCTTTCATAGATTCTACAAGAGCAGGGATATAATCAAAACTTGCATCTTTGACATTAGCTTTCGCCATAAACTCGTTGATAAAATAGCTAATCTCATCTTTATAAGCTCCTTGGTTATTTTGGAAACTTAAGTAAGTATATAAAGAGGCTACATGACCAAAAAAAGGATGCTTGGCTTTTGCTGATTCGTATAAAGCCAATCGTTTATCATCTACGGCCTTAAACTTTTTATCCAGTTCTATTTTTTGTTGTGGGTTGTTTGCTACACGTCTTACTTGTCCAATCAGCCCTTGAAATTCTTGCTGTTGTGCAGATACATCTTGCATTAATTTTTCAAATTCGTCATTCATTGGCGAATCTATGGTACTTAGTTTAGGAATATCATTAAAATCTCCATTTAGGGCAATTAGATTTTCTTCGCCTAAAATAAGTTGTTTTAAGGCTGGTGATTTTATTCCAACAAAATAAATACCTACTGGAAGATTTAAACCTTTAAACTTAAAACTCCCTACTCCTTTTTTGACCTTTATAGGAACTGAAGAAATTATTTGAGGCTCTACCCCATCCCATTGAAATAATCGCATGGTATCTGTTCGAGCATTGCTTAATTCTCCTGTAATCAAAATTCCTTTACCATTTCCTCCTTCATTGACTGCAGTACCGCAGGTAAGAGAAGCTAGAAGTAAAAAGGTAAATGCAGTAAAAAGTAGTGATTTCATTATTTATTTTTTCTAAACGAATAAAAATAGAATTGGGTAGTATTGTATTTATTTATCCCTCAAAAACCAACGTCCTTCGCCTTTTTCAAATAATACAGGTCGATCAAATTCATCTCCATCAAAAATTGCTTTTGTATAATTATCTTCAAATTTAGGCGTCGCTTTTTGAGCAAGTTTTAGATTTTTCAATAAAAAAAGTGCCGCTTTTTCATCAAAGTTAGCCACCACTTCATCTATATCACCCATTTTCTTGATATCCTCTGGCTTTGCATAATTTTGAATTAAGCTTTTATAATCTTTTGCACCAATCAATTGAACCATTTTTCCAATGTCTTTCATTAAAGAAGTACTAGAGGTTTTAACTAATCGTTTTGCGCTATCACAAGAGGTACTAAAAAATAAAATAGGCATTAGTAAACCGAGGATTAAAAAGCCTCGTTTCCATAAAGACGGTATAAATAACATAAATATTGCTTTTTGATATAATTAAAGCCCCAAAGGTAAGGCATTATTGGGCTCCGTTCAAGGTAAAAGACTATATTTCTTTTGTTTGACCCAATTTCTGACTCCAAAGGACGAGGATTAGCCACAAAGGGAAAAGACCATGAGGGAAGCGTACTAAGGTCTCTGGAAGCCACCAGATAAAAAGCGTTTCCAATTCATTGGGATAATAGTTAGCCACGAATCGAGCTAATGCGGTTAACATACCCCAAACCACCATGTACCAAAGAAAATATTTTGCCCAACGGTAAGGAAGAAAAATACCTATAGCCACAATCATATCTAAAATGCCAGCTACTTTTAGAAATTCATGGGTAAATGGTTCACTAAAACCCATTATACGAATGGTCATATCTACATAATTGCCCGGACGAGGATAGTAACCGATAGCATATAAACCATGACAAATAAAAGTAAGTGCAATGGCCACTTTACCCCAAATAATTAGTTTTGATTTAATTTGAGGCTTGTATATCCAAAAATATAAAATGATAGGCGTGCCCCATTGCGTAGCGTATTCAAAGAATTGACCTAAGTTATAGAATTTACTTTTGTAAAAAATAAAAGAAAGAAACACGAGGCAACTAATACCCAAAATCAACATCCTGCCCATCCATTTCCTTTCTTTATTCAGCCTTAAAACCGCAATGCCTGCCAATAAATAAATGACACCAATTACATGAGTAAAACCTTGAATAAAATGGTTGACTTTAATACTGGTCGCATACTCCTGCCAAGACATCGAAGTCAATCCTTCTACTAGGCCTTTCATCAATCCTTCATCCCAAAATAAGGCCCGATAAGGCGGATCACCAAAGAGATGAATCCAACCTCTAGAAAAGAAAACCAAAAAACAAATGGCCTGTAAAAATCGGAGGATAAAATGTTCCTCTGTAAAGCGTTTAAAATTCACACTTATTCATTTTCTTCTGATGGTATGGTGGTAGCTCCACTTGAAATCGTCGGGCCAAAAAACAAGGCATTCATAAAGACTTTTGTCGTTCCAAACCAATAGGCTCTAAAGTTTGGATTATCTGCTAGACAAATGATACGACCACCACCTAAACGACTAACAATTGCTCCACTTGATCCTTTCAATGTTTGTAAATTAGCTGGAGAAATATATCCTCCTAGTAGTGGATCTAGCGTATATTTCAAAGGCGAAGCATAGCTATTTCCTGGCAAATTCATAAACATCGTTCCTCTTCGGAATACAGGTAATTTATCCGTTCGATAGCCATAACACAACGGATGTGTTAAATCAAGTTTATTTTCAAAAATAGCTCCTCCAATATAATTTGCTCCTCTGTCATTAGACATACTTCCATAGATGCCTTTGGTATAATCATAACTAGCCGAGCGAAAAGAAACCCCTGCCAATCCATTCCGTTTCAGCCAACTTACGGCTCCTCGCATGGCTACAATTGAACCGCCATTTTTGACCCAATCTTTAATCTTGGTTACGCCAGATTCTTTAATTCCACTATATCCCCCATTAGGCATAATCAAGGTGTTGTATTTTTCTAGTTCTAAATAATCTAACGCTTCGAAATCAACAACAGCTAATGGAATATCAAAGCGTTGATCTAATAAATGCCAAATTTCACCCGCATCATATGAGGTAACTCCTTCTCCTACTAGCATTAAAGCTTTTGGTGCTTGAACCGCACTAAAAGAAGGACTACCTAAATCAATGCCTGTTTCGGTTAATCCTGATTTTACACCAAAAATAGTAAGCCCCGTTTCCTTGGTTAAATCAGAAAGTAAGTCTACAATTTCTTTTTTATTTTTATTGGTTTGAACTAAAGGAATCATGATGGTCCCACGTCCGAATTCTCGGTCTCCAGTATTGAGTTTAGCCAAGAAAGGTTTATGTGCTACTTTGGCTAATATTCCATGCTCCAATAATTTAGAAAGTACTTTAGGAGCGAGGTAATGATCCCAATCCATTAAAAAAGCATAATCCGTTACGCTTCCCAACAATTGTCCTTTAGGAAAGGTCAGGCTCTTTATCGGATTATCAGAGGCCAAACTTTGATTCGTTTCTGCAAAAGGCATATTAAAGGCCAAAGGTAAAGTCCATGCAGAGACATCATAAAATAGACTATCTGTAAAAGTAGTTCTTTGTTCAAACATTGCTTTGATCAGCCGATATTGACCTTGATTAAAAGGAACAAAAAATGCGCTACCTTTTTTAAAGGATTTCCCTTTAAGATTTTGATCATTAGCTATAGGATAAATTTCAATGTCATGCGTCTTCAACAACTTGGTAAATTCATAGACACGCACAGGATCATTCGCATCTCCATACACAATTCCTTTATTGGGATCACTTGCTCCTTCTTTTTTGGCCGCATCAAAAAATTTCCTTTGATAGTTCAGCAAATTGGTACGCAATGAATTGGCGGCCTTCAATGTAGTAAAAGAAGTAACGACTTGATTTTTTATGGTAAAAGGAAAAGATAAATCTCCATGAATACTTTCCTGAATATGTCCACGACTGCTTGCTTGCTCAAATAAAATACCTACCGAGCCATTGATATCTGGATAAGTAGAACCTTTTCCATAATAAAAATCATCAAAGGATTCTTTAGAATAATAAAGCGAGCCAATTTCATCTAAACCATGCGCATGAAATTCGGCAATATCTTGCGTCAACGATTGATTTCTTTCAGGCGTACAAGGATTGGTTCGCGAAGGAATTCCGGGTTGAAAAAAGTAGGTAGAATTGGTGCCCATTTCATGATGATCGGTAAGGATATTAGGCTTCCATTTATGAAAGAGTTTTATTCTTCCTTGACTTTCGGGATGTTGAACAAGCAGCCAATCTCTATTGAGATCGAACCAGTAATGATTGGTTCGACCACCTGGCCAAACTTCATTATGTTCTCTAGTATCCGCATCGGGATTGGGGCGTAGGCTTTTATGCATATTTACCCAAGTTGAAAAACGGTGCATACCATCAGGATTCATCACCGGATCAAGCAAAATGATCGAATTTTCGAGATATTCATCTACTTCTTTTCCTTGTCCTGCCGTAAGATAATAAGCCAATAAAGGTGATGCATTGGCTCCACTTGATTCATTTCCATGTACGGTATAACCTTGATAAACGACAATAGGCATTTCTTCCGTATTGAGATTTCCTGATTTGCCTGATTGGGTTAATTGGTAATGTTCTTTTTGGATCTTATCAATGTTTTGATGATTCTTTGTACTACTGATCACTAAGACCATTAAAGGTCGGTCTTCATGCGAATGCCCATACACTTCCAACGTGGCACGTGGAGAAAGTCGAGCTAATTCTTTAAAGTAATGAAGCACTTGATCGTGACTAATATGCCATTCCCCAATTTGATAACCTAAAAATTCTTCTGGGCTAGGAATATTTTTATCGTAAGTGGTTCCTTCAGGCAGGTAATAATCTAAGCTTTTTTGTGCCTTGCTAAAATTAGCAATCAAAACGCATAAGAAGATAAGGCAAATATTTTTCATAAAATGATCATTTCAGGAATTGATAAGAATCCATTGATTTGTATAATTGCCCAATATAATAAAATCGACTTTGTAGTTCGAATAATTTGGGAATAAGCTTAGCGTATGTTTAAAATAGAAAAGCCGATACAGAATGATTTTGTATCGGCTTTTCTATTATTAAATTATTAAAAGATTAATCCACCTTAAATTTATCATCAGACATATTTGTATTGAATTCTACTTCTTTCATTTTTAACACGCCTTGTTTAGAAGACATAACGAATGGCATTTTAATACCATCCACATCACGATAATCTTCGTATTCTGTCGTACTTACTTGTTCGCCCATTGGACCTTCAACTTTTTCCATAGATCGCATTTTCAATCCAGAAGCGACATCGTAATATTCTGTACTTTTCTTTCCAGAAGGAGAGATTACTTCAATTTTGTAGGCATCTTTTCCATATAAATTTTCTACGCCTTTCAGCTCTAATTTATAACCATCTTCTTTATAGGTAGCTTCTGGGAAAGGATTGATTCTTTCTTTTACTCCTGCAATGGTTTTTTCATCCATATCGCTATTCCCTTGCATCCCTTTCATTTTGCCTTTGGTTCCGTCAAAGATCATTTCTTGAGCCACGATGCCCATTGCAGGAAGTTCTGCCTTCATGTAATATTTATTCGGCAATTTTCCCATTTGAGTAATTAACACATCTTGACCTTGAGCATTCACACCCATTGTAATGATGTAATCTTTAACGCCTTTCAATTTTGCTTTTCCACCAATGGCTTCTACATATTTCTCAACGATTTTATATGCATCAAGATCCGCAGCAATTTCGGTAGTAGCTTCTTTAATGGGTTGTCCGTAGTTATCATAAAAATCGACTTTACCACTTTTAGCAAAACCTGATAATTTATCTGCGACCTCTTCTTTATTTCCTACCACAACTACATAAGCATTACTAGGACGGATATATTTTCTTGCCATAGCTTGCACATCAGTAATGGTGACCGCATTTAAGTTTTTGAGATAATTTGCATAATAATCTTTAGGTAAATTATAACGAGCCGTGTTCAAGGCAAAACGAGCAATAGTTTGTGGACGTTCTAAAGACCGTGCAAAACTACCTGTCATAATATTTTTCGTTTTCTGTAAATCTTCAGCAGCCACTTTTTTGTTTCGCATTCGATTCATTTCATAAAGAAACTCAACAACCGAACTATCTGTCACTTCATTTCGTACACTTGCACCAGCAGCAAATCGTCCAGCTAAAGGATCTGTTCTTAAGCTAGATCGTGCGCCATAAGTAAAGGCTTTATCTTCTCGAAGATTTTGCATTAATCTACCAGAGAAACCACCTCCACCAAGAATCGCATTGGTTAAAGAAGCTTTAATGGCATCTGGATGACCTGGCGTAATATCTACTGGATACGTTACTGAAATAACGGTTTGTACCGCACCTGGTTTATCCACGAAAGCCACTTGGGTTTCTGAAGGATATGTTGGTTTTTTATAGCTGTGGCTAGGCACATCACCTTTTTCCCAAGCGCCAAAGAATTTGTTTGCGGCGGTTTTTGCATCAGCTAAAGTCATATCTCCAACAATCACTAGATAAGCCGCATTAGGTTTAAAATAAGTATTATAATACGATTTACATTTATCTAAAGTGATGCTTTCTACCGTTTTCTCTGTAGCGATTTCGCCATAAGGATGACTTGATCCATTTCTCAATACTGCACCTACTTGACCAGCAATGGTATTAGGATCATCTTTGGCAGATTGGATACCAGAGATGGTCCGTTTTTTCATTTTTTCAAATTCCTTTTGAGGGAAAATAGGGTTTAACAAAGCATCTGACATTAAACCAAGTAATTTGTCGGAGTGTTTGGTTAAGCTTGAAGCAAACATACCACTACCACTTGAATTTAAAGATCCACCGATGAAGTCAATTTCTTCATCCATTTGTGCTTTGGTTCTGTTTTTTGTTCCTTTAGTCAACATATCACCAGCCATATCAGAATAGCCTGCAAATTCTTTTTCCATTACTGGATCATTATCTAAAGTAAGTTGGAAAGAGACAATAGGTGTTTTGTGATTTTCTACTAAAATCACTTTAAGGCCATTGGCTAAATCAAAGGCTTCATAGGTTCCGATTTGGATTTCAGGAGCGGGTCCAGCTTTTGGTGCTTTTGATCTAAAGTCACTTGGGTTGGTAGAAGATGCATCAGCTGCAATTTCTGGAGCATCATAATCTTTATCCGAAAGCGTAGTGGATGTTTTAGGGCTACATTGCGCAAAAGTAAAAATGGCAAGTAGAGCAAAAATTATATTTCTCATTTTATTTTTTTTGTTCTTGATAAAATAAATCTAGTTCTTCATTTAAAAGCAAATTCCTAGATTGATTTAAGGATTGTCTTTTTTAGGTACATAATAAAGTACAACTCGATTGCTAGGCACAAAATATTTATTGGCTACGCGTTTGATATCTTCTCGAGTCACCGCCATATATCGATCAATTTCATTATTGATCAAATCCGCTTTACCAAAATACATATGGTAGTTTGCTAAGCTTTCTGCTCGTCCTGCGATGGTTGTATTTCCACTAATGAAATCGTTTTCAATTTGATTTCTCAATTTTTGAAATTCCTTTTCGCTGATTAATTCATTTCGTACTTTTTCATAAACCGCTTCCATTTCCTTTTCTGCATCTTCTAATTTTACTCCAGCATTTACTAAAGCAAAGGCAACTGCCAAACCTGAATCTTCTAAAGAAAAAGGGAATGCGCCAATTTGTAAAGCCAATTGTTTACCATCTACTAAAGACCGGTGTAATCTTGAGCTTTCTCCTCTTGCCAATAAAGTAGCTAACATTTCTACTGCGTAAGAATCTTCTGTTCCTTGACCTGGAATTCGATAGGATTGTAGGATTGCAGGTAATTGGACATTATCTTCAATGGTAGCGCGTTGTTCTCCAGCTAAAGGAGGCTCTACTACGGTAGGTCTAGGAATTGCTTTAGTACCTTTTGGAATACCAGCAAAATATTTATCTATATACTTTTTTGTCTCTTCAATATCAATATCACCTGCGATAGATAATACGGCATTGTTTGGTACATAAAATGTTTTATAAAAATCAACATAATCTTTTTCTACTGCTGCATCAAGATGCGCCATCGAGCCAATTACTGGCCATTTATACGGATGTTCTTTATAAGCACGCTTAAATGTTTCTTCCATCCAAGTCCCATAAGGTTGATTTTCTACCCGTTGTCTTCTTTCTTCTTTTACTACTTCTCGTTGAGTTTCAATACCTACATTTTCTACTTTTGCATGGAGTAAACGTTCAGATTCTAACCATATTCCCAGTTCTAATTGATTAGAAGGCATAATTTCGTAGTAGAAGGTACGATCATGTGAAGTATTGGCGTTTAATGTTCCGCCTGCGGATTCTACGTAAGAGCTATATTCTCCACGTTTAATATTTTCCGATCCTTCAAATAGAAGGTGTTCAAAAAAGTGTGCAAAACCTGTTCGGTTAGGGTTTTCGTTTTTTGATCCTACATGATACATAATAGAAACAGCTACTAGAGGCGTCGAATGATCTTCATGGAGTATTACATGAAGGCCATTATCTAGGTCATATTCAACAAACTCAATCTTGCTTGATTGAGCATTTGCAGAAGCAAATCCTAGTATTAAGGCAAAAATTGTTGGAAATCGAAATTTCATAAGAAGGTATTTATTGAGTTAAATTTAAAAATGCAATCAAAATTAATGATTTGCTTTTAAAGCAAGAATAATAAAGCTATAAATTAGACTAAAGCCCTATGATTGTAGATAAAACTATAGGATTAAATTAAACAACCCTGATAAATGATTAAGTCTATTTAGTATAAATGGCACACCTTGTCCTCATTTTACAATGTCACATTTTAACATTTTACACAAAACATCAATTTGTCGTATCACTTAATTTTACCAGCAAATCTATGGCAAATGCATTCAATAAAATTAATAATTACGCTTTTTCTCTTTTTGTTTTTTACCTCTATCCATGTCAGTTACAGTCAACATTTAAATAGTAGAATAATAAAAAAGGCAGAAGATGATGCCGCAATTTTGGCAATTCGAATTTTAGATTCCGAACAAAATTTAAAAGATCAAAATGTGCTGATTCCAGAAGAATTAGTTTCCAAATTAAAAGAAGGTTTATTGGCTATTAACCAATCGGATTTTCAACAAACGCCATTAGTCACTAAGTATCTTAATATACATCCTTCAAAAATTTATGAGCTAAATAAATTAATTATTGAACTGCCTTCTACCATATTAGTAGAAGAAGATGAATTTGGAAAGGTTAAGTCTAATTTATCTGAGTTGGATAAACAGCTTAATACCTACGATTTTAAAGTCGCTGATAAAAAAGAATTAGATACCCTACGAATTCAATATACTTTGATTTCGAATAAACCTCTTAATATCTCTGCTTTAGAACGACAGTTATCTACCATTGATGGGGTTTTCATTTCTGATAAAAAAGAAGAGAGAAAAGAAATTTGGAAAGATATACATGTGAAAGCTATTGAAAATAGTTTATTATTTACTTATGTATTTAAATGGGGAGAAAATGATCATACCAAATATCAATTCCATCAATGGCAGTTTTTAGTCAACTCCCATGGCGTCGTAACATTTAAAGGAGAATCTGGTGATCCACTTCCCCAGATTAGATAATTGTTTTTTATATAAAAAAAACGGACCTGTCACGGATTAAATCTCATTTTTTAGTCCAATATTCATATAGACATATTACATATTATTTATAATTCAACCTAGATGTTTTTTTTACATCTATAATTTACTAATCAATAAATACTTGATATACAATCATCAATTATTTACAATAAAAAACTATATAATCATATATGTAAAACCTAATTTTCTGATTCCAAACTATACTTTTTTTATCGTCACCTTATCCTTTTTTCCATGTAGAAACTTATAAAATAACCGACGTATTTGTAGGCATTACTATAATATAAAGAAGTTATCCATGAGACTCCTACATTTTTTAACAATCATTGTTGTTTGTTGGTGTATTGCACCAAACGCTCTTAACGCTCAAGGCAATCAAGCAAGAAAGAATCCAATTTTACTGCAATTAGCTAATATTGATGCTGCGCGCATCGCCGTTCGTTTAGAATTACAAAAACCAATAGAAGAACAACAGCCAGAAATTCCAATAGAGTTATATGATCGACTTAATAAATCGCTCGTAAATATTATGTCTTCTGAAATCAATATTGCCAATGAGATCAATATGTTAAACATACATACTTCTCCTGAGGTTAATGTTGATGAATTAAAACTTACCTTCCCAAAGACCTGGTCTGTACAAAAAGATTCGGATGGTTTTTTGATTTCTGGTCATGCAAAGATTGATCAATTATTAAAAAATTATGCTGTACGCGTCCAAGATTTTTCGAAAACAAGATATGGATTACATTTGATCACTTTACGAGCAGATAATCCACTCAATACGCACTCCTTAATGGACCAAGTATTGGGTTTAAGTTCTAGAATTGGTAAATATAAAGAAGAACCTAAGGAATCATTAAAAGACATTATGGTCAAGCCTTTTGGGTCTGGCTATTTCTTCACCTATACTTTCAAATGGGAAAGTGAATATGGAGGCTATAATCAACGCATATGGAATTTTATGGTTTACGAAGATTATTCGGTAGACTATAAAGGTTCTTATGGAGATGAGTTACCTATAGATTTTGTTATAAAGTAAAAAATTTTCACCTCAAGATGGACGGATATCTAGCAATAGGTATCCGTTTTTTTTTGTTCGTTTTAAAAATTGATAATAAGTAATTCACCAAAACAAATACAACATCAAGTGAATTACTTATTTCTAATTGCTATAAAAAAGTTATACTTTGGGCCAGCTTTTGAACTAATCAGTTAAGCCAATTAAATTTTGATTATATTTAATGTGTTTTATTAAAAATAAGTATCATTAATATTTGAAAATCAACTCAAGAACTAAAATTTAGTCCTATGAAAAATCCCATGATATACTATCTTCTTTTCTTTTGCTTATGCTCTCCATTCCTATTATGGGGACAAACGGGCACGATTAAAGGAAATGTAAAAGATAATAACGAGCATTTGCTTATTGGAGCTACCGTTTTCCTTGAAGGCACCATTCAAGGAGCCTATACCGATCTGGATGGAAACTATGAAATCACCAATGTCAATCCTGGCATTTATCAATTAGTCTTTGAATATGTTGGTTTCGAAACGATAAAAAAAGAAGTAGATGTAAAATCTGGAGAAACACTTACTGTAGACATTATACTAGGAGAAGATGCTCTTAAAATGGACGAGATTGTAGTCACCGGAGTTTCGGATCAACGAACTAAATTGGAAGCCAGTGTAGCCATTACCACTTTAGACCAAGAAGTAATTTCCCAGCGTAATGCACGAGGAACAGGAGAATTAATTAATGCGGTACCAGGTACACATGTCGACAATTCTTCTGGAGAAGTTGCCGCAGTAGTTTATGCAAGAGGTTTAGCTTCTGGCATTCGTTCGCAACCTGGGTTTCATTATGTATCCTTGCAAGAAGATGGACTTCCGGTGTTAAGCACACAATTTCAGTTTTCGAGTGTAGATATGTATCATCGAGCAGATGGAACCGTTTCAAAATTTGAAGCGATTCGAGGAGGAAGTGCTTCGATTGCTGCCGCGAATGCACCTGGTGGAATTTTCAACTTTGTATCTCATGAAGGCGGAAATACTTTAGGTGGAGAATTTAAATTACAAGGCGGAATCCAAGGAGATTTTAATCCTATTTTCAGATTAGATGGGAATATAGGAGGACCAATTAATGACCGAGGTTGGTTTTCGAATATTGGTGGTTTTTATCGCCTTGATCAAGGGCCAAGAGATTTGCCATATAATGCCAATGTAGGGGGACAAATGAAAGCCAATATTGTCAAAAGACATGATAATGGATCATTCAAAATCTATGGAAAGTTTTTAAATGATAAAGTAACTCGTTTTGAGTATTTACCTGTAAATAACTTAGATGATATCGAGCCATTAGATGGTTTCAATCTGAATTATAGTACGATCTATCCAGAAGTAAAAGTAGACAATTTACCTGATGGTGAGCGGTTTCTTGATGATCCAACAGCTACCCGATCTTTTGATTCCAACAAAGCCATTCGCAATGAAAATTATTCTATCGGAATGAATGTTTTCCAACGCGTAGGATCACGGGAAGAAGGCGAAGATGGTTGGCTTATTCGAAATAATGCCAAATACTCTTATGCCAAACAACGATATTCTCAATATGCGGGGAATATTGTACTAGATCCTGCTACAGCGATTAATACCTTTTATGGATTACCTCCAATCGCGGGTTTATTATTCAATAATTATACCTATAAGGATTTTAATACTGGAGAAGTATTGTTTAATCAAGCCGATAGTATTCAAGAATTTGATAAGCTTTGGATTGCCGCAGGTTTTACTATTGAGAATAAGATCAATGATGTGATGAATCAATTGGTCGTAACTAAAGAAATACGAAAACATAAATTTACTTTTGGCAGTTTTCTTTCTTTTGCAGATGTAGATATTGCTTGGACAGGCGATGCAGTAGGAAGTACATTAGAGGCCAACCCAAGGGTAGTAGAAATTACCCATCCAGCTATTTTTACTTTATTTGATCCTACCGTTTCTACCTACTATTATACAAACCCCAACAATGGTTTGTTGAGCGAAGGAGCCGCGGCTTATAACCGAGCAAGCGCAAAATCTACGACTGTAAGTTGGTTTGCAAGTGATTCTTGGGAAGTAAGTGAAAAATTAAATGTGGAAGCAGGTGTTCGATTTGAATCTTTATTTCATAATGGAACAAACGAAAAATTTGAATTTGCTCGTGCGCTTTTTGGGGACACCACCTTTACTGCCTTTCAACCAGACCCTTTCCCATTTGGCACAGATAATAATTATGCGACCTTTTCAGATGCAGGAACAAGAATTGGAACTGGAGAATTTGTAGACTATAAACATAATTATCATTATTGGTCTGCTTCTGCTGGAGTGAACTATAAATTCAATAAAGGACTAGCCGTTTATGGTCGATTTACCAAAGGAAACAAGGGGCCAGAATTAGGTTATTACGTTAGTAATTTTGTCAATGGTCCTGCACAGAAAGGATTTATTGAAAAAATATATATGGCAGAAACGGGTGTAAAATTGCGGACTATGTTTGGTTCTATATTCCTAACTGGTTTTTATAGCCAAATGAATGATGTAGCCTTTCAATTATTGGTTCCTGGTCAACAAGGTATTGTGGTATTTACTCCAAGTACATTTAATAAAATACGGACCATTGGTTCGGAGTTAGAGGCCGTAATTATGCCATTTAAAAATTTCGTCGCTAAAGCAATTTTAACTGCCCAATCTCCAAAGTTTGTAGAATTTAATTATTATAATTTAAATGGCTCTGCGGTTCCTGTATTTATTGGCGATACGTATCCAGAAGATCCCAATAATCCAGGCTGTAGTCTTTATGATGACGCGAATGGAGCATGTATTCCTGCGGGAACTCCAAGTGATGATTATATAGAAAATTTTGATGGAAATCAATTGAGTGATGTCCCTCAAATCATTAGTGATTTTACTGCGATGTATAAAATTAGTCGGTTTAATCTTTATGCTAATTGGCGATATACAGGGAAGCGTATGGCCAATCGTAGAAACACGTTGGAGATCCCTGGGTTCCATATGTTTAATGCCGGATTAGATGGAAAAATAACAAAAAACATTAGTGCTTCTTTAAAGGTCAATAACATTTTCAATTCTGCTGGAATTATGGGTTTTGATGGTATTGGAAATCTAGGAAATACGCCTGAAGATTTGACGGAAGATGCGATAGAAGCTAATGCGAGTAGTGAGAGCCCAAACCCTTACTTTGTAAGGCCTATCCTTCCTCGAATAGTAACAGCTAGTCTATCATATAAATTTTAACTTAAAATAAGCTGAAATAAATCTTTAGAGCTTGTTATTAACAAAGCTTCTAACCAAAGAAATAGGATAGTCAACAAATGGACAATCCTATTTCTTTGATTTTTTCAAGAGATTAGTTTACCTTATGGTCAAAGAAGAGGTAGTTATTTATTTTCTCGAGACACCGCTCTTTCCTTATAATAAGGTAGAACAGTGGATGGTAAGAATGATTTAAATATTCCAATATTCTTGTTTAAACCACCACATATTTAAATATTTGCATTATGAAAACGAAAAAGGACATTGTAGATAATTGGTTACCACGATATACAGGCACAGAATTGAAGGATTTTGGACAATATATTCTCCTATGTAATTTTAGTAAATATGTAGAACTCTTTGCTAATTATCACAAGGTGGAAATAAAAGGTAAGGAAAAGGCAATGCAAAGTGCCACTGCGGAAGATATCACCATAATAAATTTTGGAATGGGAAGTCCAAATGCAGCTACCATAATGGATTTATTATCTGCAATAAAGCCAAAAGCTTGTTTGTTTTTAGGTAAATGTGGAGGATTAAAAAAGAAAAATTCTGTAGGTGATCTCATTCTACCCATTGCAGCCATTCGAGGAGAAGGAACTTCCAATGATTATTTTCCGCCAGAAGTACCAGCCCTACCCTCTTTCGCCTTACAAAAAGCGATATCCACCACGGCAAGAGATCACAATAAAGACTACTGGACAGGAACGGTTTATACCACCAACCGAAGAGTTTGGGAACACGATAAAGGTTTTAAGAAATATTTGCGAAAATTGCGCTGTATGGCCATAGATATGGAGACAGCAACTTTATTTTCTGTAGCCTTTAAAAATGGAATTCCTACTGGTGCTTTATTGTTAGTTAGCGATATTCCTATGGTTCCAGAAGGAGTAAAAACAGGAAAAAGTGATAAAATTGTAACCGAAAATTATCTTGAAACTCATTTGAGAATTGGTATCAATTCACTGAAACAATTAAGCAATAATGGACTTACCGTTAAACACCTTCGTTTTTAATAATCCTTTATATAAGTCTCTACAGAATGCCAAGGATGAATAAAATCGTCACTGTGTTTCATTGGATATAAGTACATTTTTCCCGACTCTTTGACAACTTTAAAGGTTAGTCGATGTACCCAACCTTTATCTTCTCCCCAAATTAAAGTAGTGGCTATTCCTGCATTTTTATCCCACTCCTTCACCTCATATCCAGCAGGCATATAGGTATTAATTTGGTATTCGGAAAGATCTAGTTTATTGTTTTCTAGATAAGATGGAGCTATAAATGCACCCAATTTATCATCTCCAAAATCTTTCATTCCTTCAATAAATTTTTCTACGTATTGAATTTCAGATTGACCTTTTTTAGACAACTTTTGGGTTGAACTACAGGCTGAGACTAGAACAACTAAAGAGATAATCGCAAGAATTCGCATAGATTTGAGATTTAAGCCTGAATCCATTGATCAAATGATATACAGCCTTTGTATGAGTAAAAAATTATTAATGTTACACATTTAATTAATAAGACAAAGGTA
Source organism: Saprospiraceae bacterium (assembly GCA_020629935.1). GTDB lineage: Bacteria > Bacteroidota > Bacteroidia > Chitinophagales > Saprospiraceae > JAHDCJ01. The sequence goes on from JAHDCJ010000026.1 coordinate 36,298, forward strand.
TTGAATTCATATGATAAATAAAAGAAGGTGATTTTATTGTGCCGTATTATGTTTCCTTATTAAAAGAAAAAAAAGATACTTTAGACGCCAAAAACTTTAATTCGCTAATAATGAGACGATTACATTAATTCACCATATACTATCCATTGATTATCAATATTCAACAAATATAATAAAGATTGATCATGCAACCATTTAATGGTTTTATCGTAAGAATGATTACCCAAGTTCTGTAACATTATATAATCAATCAACCAACTATTATGAAAGTAAGGATGATATCTAGTACCCAAAGAATCTTATCCTCCAAAAAAAGTTTACTAAAGGCTCAATATGAGTTAAGCAAAAAATTATTAACAAAACGCAGAAAAAATAAAGATCCCAATATAGACATTTGGGATTATCAAGGAAATGAAAACGTCTTGAAGGAAAATCCTTCAGCTTATTTATTCCATCAAAAAGTCTCCATCATCAAATTAGAGATTTTAGAATTGCTCTTATGTAAGGTAGATACCTATGTCATCATGAATCTTTTGATGTACAACAGATTTGAGTATATGAGTATCAAAGAAATTTCGGAAGAAATCAAAAAACAAGAAAAGCCCAAACTTCCCTTAAATGTAAATGATTTAAGTCAACGTCTTTTGCTAGATAAAGTAGGTTAATTAAACTAAAATTCTAGTTCATTTTTTCTGGATGTGATTTTTTAACTCGAAGAGAATATCGAGAAGGGATTATACTTGCTCTAAAGAAAAATTCAAAGACTTCATACGCATCAGATACTGCAAGAACTTCATGAAGATGGACAATAATTTCTTCTTCATCGATTTGGATAATAGTGTCTATGGGTTTTTCATGCCCTTTTCCTAACCAAAAATGTTGATTAATTCCATCTTCTTCTTTAACAAATTCCATGGCTAAAGCACGCTTTGATCCCATGCAAAGGATACCACATTGCCTACTTTCATCTACCAATTTAACAAAAGTTCTTCCTTCCTTTTTGTTAATCAATTTTAGTGCAATATACACCTCATCCCAAGTTGGGTTCTTTACTTCGGCAATTGATTTGGAGTTTCCAATTGATAAGATCATGAGCGGTGGTTTTGGATATTATGAAAGCACTATCAAGCATGCAAACAATTCTCCCTTATAGTGACATAGTAATTTTAATAAAAAAAAAGATAAATTCCTAATTTCATCGGCTATATTTTAGATAAAACTAATATTAGTTGCTTGTAAAGCTTTGGTTTTAAAAAAATTATCATAAAAAATGATAGGATTGAATCTTTTCATTATTCGCAAAAAATATATTTAAATTATAAATTTAAAATAAAATAAAGTCAATAAATTTCTAATTTGAGCTACGGAAGACAATGAAAAAAGAAAGAAATCGTTCTCTTAACAAAGCAATTATAAACTTTAGGACAAAACCATTAAATTTGACGGTACGAATATCAATATTATGCGAAAAATAGCCTTGTTTATCTCTTTCCTATTTTTATTTGCAAACCTAGGCCAAAGCCAAAATCTTTCAGGTTATTGGTCAGGCGAACTTACCCAAATAACAGGAGAAGATTCTGAAGACGTGATTTATGAATTTTCTTTGTCAATTCATCATAGAAAAAAGCAGCTAAGTGGTCAATCTTTTGTAGCTATAGATGATATTTATGCCCTGATCTCATTTGAAGGAGAATTCGATGGTAAAACAGCATCTTTTAAGGAAATAGAAATATTAAAGGAAAAAGTTGAACTCGACCTTACTTGGTGTATTAAATACGGCGATCTCAAATATTCTATAAAAAGTGGGGAAGCTGTTTTAGAAGGTGTGTGGCATGGAAATACTGAAATGGGCCCATGTGATAATGGCAAAGTCATCCTACGAAGAGAAATTGACCGAGCCGATATTGAAAAGCCTTCTATAAATCGAATTCGATAATTTTAAGTTACCGTATTTAGCCACGCCGACATGTTATCTACATTTTCTTGGAAATAAAGTTTAGAATTAGTCATATCAAAAGCGCATAAATATCCCTTTCCTTTTTTATGTACTTTATAAGCACCACAATCGATATTTAATACTCCCACCTCTCCTATTGTGTCAAACATCATTTGAATTTGATCCTTCTTTTTAGGCGTATGTCCATGAATAATTTTTCTTTTCCCCAACCAATTATAATCGATGTCATCATACCAATCTCGAATCCATTGCATAGCAGTCGTATTCGCCAAAGGGTCACCTGCGCCCTTAAAATCTAGGCCTGCATGAACCAATATATAATCATCAATTTCGAAGTAATATTCTAGGTCTTGCGCAAAAGTTATGATATCATCTGGGATCATTTCTAAATTTTCAATGTTAAAACTTTCCACAGTTTGGATTCCTCCATTTCTCAGCCACATAAATCGATGACTTAAAGTCCCAAAACTATTGAGCATCATCGTTTCATGATTTCCTCTTAAACAAGATAATTGATATCCCTTACGCTGTAACTTTAAAATATAATCAATCACTCCTTTAGAGTCAGGACCACGATCAATCAAATCTCCTAAAATGTATAAATGATCCTCTTTCTGCAAATCGATTTGATCCTCTACCAATTTTCTAAAGGTTTGAAAACAACCATGGATATCAGAAATTGCCAAATTTCGCATGCTACTTCCTTAATTATTTTTAATTCAATTTAGCTTATAGACATAACAAGGGGTTATCTAACCATAGATAACCCCTTGTTTATTTTAGTATCCAGTAATCTTAAGCAACAGTAGAATCTTCTACTTCTTCCCCATCAGGATTTACAATCTCCTCTTCTTCCTCTCTTTCTGTAACAATCACATTAGAGAACATAGCAAGACCTGTTCCAGCAGGAATTTGTTTTCCTACAATAACATTCTCCTTCAATCCAAGTAAGAAGTCTTGGCGTGCACCAATAGCTGCGGTACTCAATACCTTAGTAGTTTCCTGGAATGATGCAGCTGAAATCCAACTACTTGTCCCTAGAGAAGCTCGGGTAATACCTTGAAGCAATGGACTCGATGTAGATGCTACTGCGTCTCTAAATTGAACTAAGGCTTTATCGCTTCTTCGAAGCAATGAATTTTCTTCACGAAGCTGTCTTAAAGTAACAATTTGTCCTTCTTTCAAATTCTCTGAACCACCACATTCGGTCACGACTTTCTTATCATAAATCCAATCGTTTTGTTCTAAGAATTCAAATTTATCAACTGCTTCTTTTTCTAAGAACGTAGTATCTCCTGAATCACTAATCGTTACACGTTTCATCATTTGACGAACAATTACCTCAATATGCTTATCATTAATATTTACCCCTTGTAAACGATAAACTTCTTGAATACCATTTACTAAGTAAGATTGAACCGCAAAAGGCCCTTTAATGTTAAGAATATCTCTAGGAGTAATTGCACCTTCTGAAAGTGCAAATCCAGCCCGTACGAAGTCACCCTCTTGAACTAAGATATGCTTAGAAAGCGGAATCAAGTATTTTCTTGGATTACCTTCTTTCGGGGTAACAATACTTTCTCTATTTCCACGTTTAATTTTACCAAAAGAAACCACACCATCTACTTCAGACACTACTGCTGGATTCGATGGATTACGTGCTTCAAACAATTCAGTAACCCGTGGAAGACCCCCGGTAATATCCTGAATTTTACCTAAAGACCTTGGAATCTTAACGATCTTATCTCCAGAGTTTACAGAATCACCATCTTTAACTGAGATATAAGATCCTACTGGAAGGTTATACTCTTTAAGTATTTCTCCTGTTTTATCTATAATCTTAATCTTTGGTATCTTCTTCTTATCCTTTGGTTCAATAATTACTTTTTCACGGTATCCTGTTTGCTCATCAACCTCTTCACGGAATGTAACCCCTTCTTCGATGTGCTCAAATTCTGTATTACCAGAGAATTCAGAAATAATTACTGCATTATAAGGATCCCATTCACAAATCATATCTCCCTTTTCAATTTTTGCGCCATCTTTTACTAACAAAGTAGCACCATAAGGGATGTGGTGAGTAACAAATACTTTACCTGTTTTAGGATCTTTAATTTTGATCTCTGCAGTTCTTGCAATAACTACTTCTTGAGTTTCGTTTTCCTGTTTTGA
>JAHDCJ010000026.1:40526-51653 GCA_020629935.1 Saprospiraceae bacterium
GTTAAAACCGAACGAATTTCGATGGTTTCTACTCCTGATTCATCTATCAGAGCTGCTTTCTTTTTGGTTAAAATCTCTCCTGCTTTAGCAAGTAATTCATCGGTAACAGGGTGGAAAATATCATGTAAACTAGATCGACCTTCAATACGATCAGCTAAGGCTTGAATTACATTTTCATTATCTTTCAATGCCGTAGTTACAATTCCTCTCAATGTGCCACAATCGTGTTCATTAATAACTACATCCTGTGCAACATCCACTAAACGACGTGTCAAATATCCTGCATCGGCTGTCTTAAGGGCGGTATCGGCCAAACCTTTACGCGCACCGTGTGTAGAGATAAAATAATCTAAAACGGAAAGTCCATCTAGGAAGTTAGAAAGAATTGGATTTTCAATAATCGCTCCTCCCGTATCACCAGACTTTCTCGGTTTTGCCATCAGTCCCCGTAAACCACACAACTGCTTAATTTGTTGTTGCGATCCCCGTGCACCAGAATCTAGCATCATATAAACTGAATTAAATCCTTGGCGATCTTCCGCCAATTCTTTCATTAAGTTTTCAGTAATTCTATTATCCGCTGAAGTCCACTCATCAATAATTTGGTTGTACCGTTCTTTATTGGTGATTAAACCCATGTTATAGTTATTCCAAACATTCTCCACATTATTCTGCGCCTCATCAAGCATACTTGCTTTAATTGTTGGCGTAATAAGGTCAGGAAGATTAAAAGAAATCCCTGCTCGGAATGCCCAATAGAATCCTAAGTCTTTAATCGAATCTAATAGTTCTGCAGTAATGGTAAAGTTGGTTCGTGATAAGATATCACTAATTACTTTACGCAAAGCACGCTTTCCTAATAACTGATTAACAAAAGGAATCGAATCTGGAACATTTTGGTTAAATAATACCCGACCTACTGTAGTTTTAGTTAATCGAATAACCATATTCCCATCTTCATCTTCTACAGGCACTTTTACTTCAATCCATGAGTGAAGATCTACTGCGCGTTCGTTGTAGGCAATGATTACCTCTTCTGGAGAATAAAATTTCATTCCTTCTCCTTTCATTATATGACCAGGAACCGACTTACGTCCTTTAGTAATATAATAAAGACCCAATACCATATCCTGTGAAGGAAGAGTAATTGGTGACCCATCTTGTGGGTTCAACATATTATGAGGAGCAAGCATCAAAATTTGAGCTTCCAAGATAGCGGCGTTACTCAATGGTACGTGTACCGCCATTTGATCTCCATCAAAATCCGCGTTAAAGGCAGAACAAACTAATGGGTGTAATTGAATTGCTTTACCTTCAATTAATTTAGGTTGGAATGATTGAATAGATAAACGGTGAAGCGTAGGTGCCCGATTTAACATTACGGGGTGTCCTTTCAACACATTTTCTAAAATATCCCAAATGATGGCGTCTTTACGATCAACTAATTTCTTTGCTGATTTTACCGTTTTAACAATCCCTCGATCAATTAATTTTCGGATAATAAAAGGCTTGAATAACTCGGCAGCCATTCCTTTAGGAATACCACATTCGTGCAATTTCAATGTAGGTCCTACTACAATTACCGAACGACCAGAATAATCAACCCGTTTTCCTAAAAGGTTTTGACGGAATCGTCCTTGTTTTCCTTTAAGAATATCAGAAAGAGATTTTAAGGCTCTTCCTCCTTCGGCTTTCACCGCGTTTGATTTTCTTGAGTTATCAAATAAAGAATCTACTGCCTCTTGAAGCATCCGTTTTTCATTCCGTAGAATTACTTCTGGCGCTTTAATTTCAAGAAGTCGTTTCAATCGATTATTTCTAATAATTACCCGACGGTAAAGATCGTTAAGATCTGAACTTGCAAATCGTCCACCATCTAAAGGAACCAAAGGTCTCAATTCAGGTGGTACTACAGGCAAGTATTGAATAACTGCCCATTCTGGACGGTTTTCCATACGTAAATTTGCATCACGGAAAGCTTCTACTACTCGAAGACGTTTAAGCGCCTCAGATTTACGTTGTTGAGAAGTTTCATTTGCTGCTTGATGACGAAGAGCATAAGACAAGTCGTCTAATTGCAATCGACTAAGCAATTCTTTAACCGCATCTGCGCCCATTTTAGCAATGAACTTTTGCGGATCTGAATCATCCAACAATTGATTATCTTTTGGAAGCGTTTCCAAAATTTCAAGGTATTCTTCTTCTGTCAAAAGGTCCATTTTGGCTACTCCTTCTGCTTCACGAATACCTGCTTGAATGACTACATAACGCTCATAATAAATGATGGTTTCTAATTTCTTAGACGATAATCCAAGAAGGTAACCAATTTTATTTGGAAGCGATTTAAAAAACCAAATATGTACTACAGGAACCACCAATTTAATATGGCCCATTCTTTCCCGACGTACTTTTTTCTCTGTTACTTCTACCCCACATCGATCACAAACGATTCCTTTATATCGAATTCGTTTGTACTTACCACAATAACATTCATAATCCTTTACAGGACCGAAAATACGTTCACAGAAAAGACCATCACGTTCAGGTTTATATGAACGATAGTTGATCGTTTCTGGCTTCAATACTTCACCATACGATCTTTCCAAAATATCATCTGGAGAAGACAAACTAATGGTAATGGCATTGAATTTAGTTTTTACTTTATTATTCTTTTTAAAAGGCATATTTTAAAAACGTTTTTGCTATTGATAAACTGGATTCAATTCTTAAAGTCTGAAAAAATTATTCAAACTTTATGTCAAGTGCTAAACCTCGAAGCTCATGCACCAATACGTTAAAGGATTCTGGTATTCCTGGATAAGGAAGATTGTCTCCTTTTACAATGGCTTCATAAGTCTTAGCTCGACCTATAATATCATCCGATTTCAATGTAAGTAACTCTCTTAATATATTTGATGCACCAAAAGCCTCTAGTGCCCAAACTTCCATCTCTCCAAAACGTTGACCCCCAAATTGAGCTTTACCTCCTAATGGTTGTTGCGTAATTAATGAGTATGGTCCAATTGATCTTGCGTGCATTTTATCATCTACCATGTGCGATAATTTCAACATGTAAATGATTCCTACAGTGGCTTGTTGGTGGAATCGTTCACCTGATTCGCCATCAAATAAGTACGTTTGACCTAGGCCAGGAAGATTTGCTTTCTCGATATAATCTTGAATCTCATAAGATTTAGCTCCATCAAAAATTGGAGTAGCAAAGTTTACTCCTAACTTCTCTCCTGCCCATCCTAATACTGTTTCAAAGATTTGTCCCAAGTTCATCCGAGAAGGTACCCCTAGTGGATTCAATACGATATCTACTGGTGTTCCATCTTCAAGGAAAGGCATATCTTCTAAACGTACAATACGCGAGACAATTCCTTTATTTCCATGACGCCCTGCAAGCTTATCTCCAACTTTTAGTTTACGTTTTTTAACCATGTAAACCTTAGCTAATTTCAACACTCCTGCTGGTAATTCATCTCCAATAGAAATGTCAAATTTCTCTCGTTTGTACTTACTAATTTCTTCATTAACTTTAATGTTGAAATTATGAAGCAAACGTTTAATCAAGCCATTGGTATGATCATCTTCAGTCCAATTAGAATAATCTACTGCATTATAATCTAATTCTTTCAAATTGCTTTGAGAGAATTTGATTCCTTTAGGTAGCAAATCTTCATTATAAATACTTCGAACTCCAGCAGAAGATTTTCCTTTTAATAAAACTAAAAGTTTATCTACTAAGATCGTTTTTAATTCATTAACTACTCCATTATGTTGAAGCTCTAACTTACTGAGTAATTCTTTCTCTTGTGCTTTTTTAGTTTTATCCTTTTTAGCACGAGCAAAAAGTTTTTTATCAATAATAATACCTTCCGTAGATGGAGGCGCTTTCAATGAAGCATCTTTTACATCACCTGCTTTGTCTCCAAAGATGGCACGTAATAGTTTTTCTTCTGGTGTAGGATCAGACTCTCCCTTTGGTGTAATTTTACCAATAATAATATCTCCTTCTTTAACCCAAGCACCTACGCGAATCACTCCATTCTCATCAAGATCTTTGGTTGCTTCTTCACTTACGTTCGGGATATCATTCGTCAATTCTTCTTCTCCCAATTTAGTATCTCGAACATCAAGATCATATTCTTCAATATGGATAGAAGTAAAAATATCTTCTCTTACCACACGCTCTGAAATTACAATCGCATCCTCAAAGTTATATCCTTTCCAAGGCATGAATGCTACTTTAAGGTTTTGACCTAAGGCCAATTCTCCTCCTTGTGTAGCATAACCTTCACATAGAATCATTCCTTTTTCAACTCGTTGTCCTTTGTAAACAATAGGTTTCAAGTTGATACAAGTTCCTTGATTCGTCCGCTTAAACTTAGTTAATTGATACGTCTTTCTATTATCTTCAAACGAAACTAACTGATCTTCATCCGTTCGATCGTATCGAATCACAATTTGATTAGCATCTACAAATTCAACTTCTCCTCCTCCTTCTGCGTTAATCAACATACGAGAATCCTGAGCGACTTTTCCTTCTAGACCTGTTCCTACAACTGGAGCTGTTGGTTTAATCAAAGGCACTGCCTGACGCTGCATGTTCGATCCCATCAAGGCCCGGTTTGCATCATCATGCTCTAAGAAAGGAATCATAGAAGCAGACACCCCAACAATTTGGTTTGGTGCTACATCCATATACTCAATCTCTCCTCCCTTTGGATCTAAAACTGGGAAATCTCCATGTTTCCGACAACTTACTCTTTCACTATTGAAGCTTCCGTCATCACCCATTTCCTTATTAGACTGTGCAATGGTTTTATAATCTTCCTCTTCAGCAGAAAGATATTGTGCTTCTATTTTGAAGTTTACTTTTCCATTTTTCACTGGACGATAAGGCGTCTCCAAGAATCCCATTTTATTTACTTTGGCGTGAACACAAAGCGTAGAGATCAATCCAATGTTTGGTCCCTCTGGTGTTTCAATCGTACATAATCGACCGTAGTGAGAATAGTGTACATCCCGTACCTCAAATCCTGCACGCTCTCTAGAAAGTCCACCAGGCCCTAATGCAGAAATTCTACGCTTATGCGTAATTTCTGAAAGTGGGTTGGTTTGATCTAAAAACTGAGATAATTGACTTGTTCCGAAAAACGAGTTAATTACAGAAGATAAGGTTCTAGCATTAATCAAATCGATAGGAGTAAATACTTCATTATCCCGAACGTTCATTCGTTCACGAATTGTTCTTGCCATTCTGGCAAGTCCAACTCCAAATTGAGAATAAAGTTGTTCTCCTACAGTCCGTACCCGTCGATTACTTAAGTGATCAATATCATCAATCTCTGCTTTCTGGTTGATTAGACTTACTAAGTAAGTAACGATTTCAATGATATCTTCTTTAGTCAATACTTTAACTTCTCGCTCGATATCAAGCTTTAGTTTTCTATTGATTTTATATCGTCCAACATCACCAAGATCATAACGCTTATCAGAGAAAAAGAGTTTTTCAATAATACCACGTGCTGTTTCTTCATCTGGTGGATCAGTACCTCTTAATTGACGATAGATATGTTGAACCGCTTCTAATTCTGAGTTAGAAGGGTCTTTTTGTAATGTATTATAAATAATGGTATAATCTTGATCAACATCTTCTTTCTGAAGAATAATTGTTTCTACATCTGTTTCTAAGATGCTATTAATATTATCCTCATCAAGCACGGTATCACGTTCAAGAATTACCTCGTTTCGTTCAATAGTTACTACTTCACCAGTATCCTCATCAACGAAATCCTCGGTCCAGCTTCGAAGTACCCGAGCAGCAAGTTTTCGACCTATTGCTTTTTTAAGTTCTTTAGGCTTGACTTTAATTTCGTCAGCTAAATCGAATAAGCTTAAGATATCTTTATCTGAATCGAAACCAATTGCACGAAGCAATGTAGTTACAGGGAATTTTTTCTTTCGATCGATGTATGCATACATGACCGTATTGATATCTGTAGCAAATTCCATCCAAGCGCCTTTGAATGGGATTACTCTAGCCGAGTAAATTTTTGTTCCATTAGGGTGTAAACTTTGTCCAAAGAATACACCTGGAGAACGGTGGAGTTGAGTGACAATAATCCGTTCAGATCCATTCACTACGAATGTTCCTTTCGGTGTCATATAAGGAATATTTCCTAAAAACACATCTTGTACGATTGTTTTGAAGTCAACATGTTCTTCATCATTACAAGAAAGCTTCAACTTAGCCTTTAGGGGTACATTATAGGTAAGTCCTCGTTCCATACATTCTTCAATAGAATATCTTGGAGGATCTATAAAGTAGTCCAGAAACTCCAATTCGAATATATTCCGAGCATCGGTAATAGGAAAGTTCTCTGTAAATACTTTATAGAGTCCTTCACTATTCCTATTCTCAGGAGTAGTTTCTAATTGGAAAAATTCTTGAAAAGATTTAAGTTGGATTTCAAGAAAATCCGGGTAAGCGGAAACATGTTTGATTTTACCAAAACTGACCCGCTTTTGGTTTTCTAAATTGGTGGATGCCATATAATGAAATTATATTTAATATATACGGGAATAGGCTTAGCCAATATTAATTGGCTAAGCCCATGATTTTCAACAACTTATCTTTTACACTTATATAAAAAACGGGGTTGTTGATTTCTCTTAAAGTGATTACTTAAGTTCAACCTCTGCACCTAATGCTTCAAGGGCAGCTTTAATTGATTCTGCCTCATCTTTAGGTACGCCTTCCTTAACAGGACCAGGAGCACTGTCAACAACAGCTTTTGCTTCTTTAAGTCCTACACCAAGAAGGTTTTTGATTTCCTTAACTACTTGTAGTTTAGTTCCACCTGCTGATTTCAGGATGATATCGAATTCTGATTTTGCAGCAGCGTCACCAGGTCCATCGTTACTAGACATAACAACAGCAGCAGCAGCAGCAGCAGGTTCGATTCCGTATTCTTCTTTTAGGATGTTTGCTAATTCGCTTACATCTTTCACAGATAAGTTTACTAACTGTTCTGCGAGTTCTTTCAATTCAGCCATTTTACTGATTTTTGATTTTTGCTTAAAAAATAAATTTACACATATATATGATGTGGTCTTGGAAGCCAAGATTATTGGCTAGTCATTTTTACTCTTCTCTTTCGGAGAGTGTTTTTACGAGACCAGCAACCGTTTGTTCTCCAGATTTCAAAGCAGACACAAGGTTTTTGATAGGCGACTGTAGTAATCCAATGATTTCTCCAACGAGTTCTTCTTTAGATTTCAGTTTGCTTAACACTTCCACGTTTTCGTCTCCAACAAAGATATCAGAGTCGATGTATGCTGCTTTTAAAACAGGTTTTTCATGAGTTTCTCTAAATTCCTTAATGATCTTTGCTGGAAGGTTTGCCGTATCGGTAAACATAATAGCAGTAGGTCCTTTAAGAGAATCATAGAGTCCTTCGTAAGCTGTTTCGCTTACTTGCTCTAGTGCTTTACGCACGAGCGTGTTTTTCAACACTTTTATTTTTACGTTTTTGTCGAAACAAATACGTCTTAGATCACTTATTTGTGCGACCGTCAAGGTAGAATAATCGGTGATATAGAAGTGACTTTGGTTAGCAAAGACTTCTTTCAATTCCTCGATGGCTGCATTTTTTTCTCCTTTCGTCATGATTTCAATTATTTAATTGATTTAGGATCAATTTTGATAGAAGGCCCCATCGTAGGTGCCGAATATACAGATTTAAAATAGGTACCTTTTGCAGAAGATGGTTTCATTTTCAACAATGTTCCTAAAAGTTCTTGCGCATTATCTACAAGTTGTTCTTTAGAGAACGAAGCTCTACCGATGGCAGAGTGAATGATACCAAACTTGTCTACACGGAAAGATATTTTTCCTTTCTTTACTTCTTTTACTGCAGCGCCTACATTTGGAGTAACCGTTCCAGTTTTAGGGTTAGGCATTAGACCACGTGGACCTAAGATTCTACCTAATTTACCTACTTGTGCCATTACATTTGGCATTGCAACGATCACGTCTACATCAGTGAAACCACCCTGTACTTTCTGAACGAGTTCATCAAGTCCAGCATAATCTGCACCAGCGTCAAGAGCTTCTTGCTCTTTGTCAGCGGTACAAAACACCATTACGCGTTTTGTTTTTCCAGTTCCATGAGGGAGCGATACGGTTCCACGAATAGCTTGGTCAGCTTTTCTTGGGTCTACACCTAGACGAACATGTAAATCGATTGAAGCATCGAATTTCGCATGGCTGACTTCTTTAACAATCGCCATTGCTTCCTCTATGGTGTAGAATTTATCCGCATTCACCTTCCCATTAACGGCAGCTCTTTTTTTAGTAACTTTTGCCATAACATTAAAATTATATGGATGAATTGACGAGGTTGTTCAATTCAAACCGGTGAATTAAAAAATATTTTATTTGATTCTTACTCATTGGTTTCCCAAGGAGGAGTACCTTTTACGAGAAGCCCCATACTTCTAGCGGTACCAGCTATCATTTTCATTCCTGATTCAACAGAGAATGCGTTAAGGTCTGCCATTTTATCTTCGGCGATTGCTTTGCAATCATCCCAAGTTACAGATCCTACTTTATCACGATTAGGAACACCAGATCCTTTTTTCAATTTTGCTTTTTCAAGCAACTGCACTGCTGCAGGAGGTGTTTTAATAATAAATGTGAATGATTTATCTGTAAAAACAGTAATAATAACTGGGAGTACTTTACCTTGTTTATCCTGTGTTTCGGCGTTGAACCGTTTACAGAATTCCATGATATTAACTCCTTTAGCACCTAGAGCGGGCCCTACTGGAGGAGCAGGATTTGCTTGACCTCCTTTGACCTGTAGTTTAATAAAACCACCTACTTCTTTAGCCATCTTATGATTGTTTTTCTACTTGCATGAAATTAAGTTCGACTTCGGTACCACGACCGAAGATCTTTACGATCACTTTTAGTTTTTTCTTTTCTTCATTAACTTCTTGAATCGTTCCGATAAAATCGTTAAACGGTCCATCGATAATTTTAATCGTTTCGTTAATGATAAAAGGTTCGCTAAGTGATTCTCCGATTTCTAGAGAGTCATCAACAGTTCCTAGAATTCGGTTGGCCTCTGCCTTTTGCATTGGCACTGGACTATTTTTGCCTAAAAAATGGATTACATTAGGTATACCAGTAATAGTTTGAAGGATTTCTCCTTGAAGTGCTCCGTTCATCGCCTCGACTAAGATATAGCCGGGAAGCAGGTTTTGATCTAGCACGACCTTTTTACCTTTTCTAATTTTGTACACCTTTTTGGTAGGGACAAGTGTTTGGGTAACTAAATGTTCCCAACTAGATCGGTTAATTTCAAGATCAATACGTTCTTTAATTTTCCGTTCTTTACCACTTATAACCCGAAGGCAATACCAATTTCTTTTATCGTCAGACATGGGTTAAGTTTATTAGTAAATCAGCGATGTAAGAGCAAAACTTGAGATAGAATCCATTACCCAAATGATACCAGCAATGATTAATGAAGCAATCATTACTAACACGGTATTACTTTGTAATTCGCCCCAAGTTGGCCAAGTTACCTTGTTTAATAGCTCGTTATAGCTTTCTTTTATGTAAATTATAATCTTTTCCATGTCAAAAATAGTTGTGAGTAGCACGGGCAGCAGGACTTGAACCCACAGCCTACGGTTTTGGAGACCGTCGCTCTACCAGTTGAGCTATGCCCGTAAATCAGATAAAGCGGCTACCTTATTTTTCAATAAAGAAGCTGCTTTACCCTAATATATTATAATATTATCTTAATCTAAGATCTCAGTTACCTGACCTGCACCAACTGTTCTACCACCTTCACGGATTGCGAAACGTAATCCTTTTTCCATTGCGATAGAAGAGATTAAGTTAACTTCCATAGCGATGTTATCACCAGGCATAACCATTTCTACATTTTCAGGAAGTTTGATATCTCCAGTTACGTCAGTAGTTCTGAAGTAAAACTGAGGACGGTATCCGTTGAAGAAAGGCTTGTGTCGTCCTCCTTCATCTTTGCTAAGTACATAAACTTCACACTTGAATTTTGTGTGTGGAGTTACAGAACCTGGCTTACAAATAACCATTCCACGCTTGATAGCTGCTTTATCTATACCTCGAAGTAATAAACCAGCATTATCACCAGCTTCTCCTCGGTCTAAGATTTTACGGAACATTTCAACTCCTGTTACTGTAGAGTTTAAAGGCTCTTCGATAAATCCGATAATTTCAACAGAATCACCTGTATTGATTACTCCTCTTTCGATCCGTCCAGTTGCTACTGTACCACGACCTGTAATAGAGAATACATCCTCGATAGGCATCAAGAAAGGCTTATCAACGTCTCTTGGAGGTAAAGGAATATCTGCATCAACAGCAGCCATCAATTCAGTAATTTGCTTGATACCATCCGCATCATCTTCTAATGCTTTAAGTGCAGAACCTTGAATGACAGAGATACCATCTCCATCAAAGTTGTAGCTACTAAGAAGTTCACGAACTTCCATTTCTACTAGTTCTAACATTTCTTCATCATCAACAAGATCACATTTGTTCATAAAAACAACGATCTGAGGTACACCAACCTGACGAGCAAGAAGGATGTGCTCACGAGTTTGAGGCATTGGACCATCTGTTGCAGCAACAACTAGAATCGCGCCATCCATCTGGGCAGCACCCGTTACCATATTTTTTACGTAATCTGCGTGACCTGGACAATCCACGTGTGCATAGTGACGATTTCCTGTTTCATATTCAACGTGTGCAGTATTAATAGTTATACCACGCGCTTTTTCTTCAGGGGCTGCGTCAATAGAAGCATAATCCATTTTGTCAGCAAGACCATCCTGAGAAAGTACATAGGTGATTGCAGCGGTTAATGTCGTTTTACCGTGATCTACGTGTCCGATTGTTCCGATATTAACGTGTGGTTTCGACCTTTCAAAAGTTTCCTTTGCCATCGAAGTAAGTAATTTTAATTAAGAAGTAATTTGTTTCGAAAAAATATTTATAAATAGAAGATAGAGCCAATGAAGGGAATTGAACCCCCGACCCCTTCCTTACCATGGAAGTGCTCT
>JAHDCJ010000027.1:0-15126 GCA_020629935.1 Saprospiraceae bacterium
TAAAAAACAAAAAGGATCGAGGGGAATAATTGATTTTGCACTTTTATCGGCACGGTTTATGAAAAATGAGTAAAGAAGTTCGTGTATTATTATATTGATAATATAAAAAACCTTATTTTAATGCTCCAAAACCACTTTTAACTCGAAAACCATAAATCAATAAACCATGCTAAAAAACCTACGTTTTTTGATAAGCTTTGTTTTTTTCCTTAGCTTATCTATCTCTAGTGTCCAAGCCCAATTTGTGAATTTTGAAGAAACTTGGCAAGAATTTCTTGCAGAAGATAAAACTTCAAACATTAGTCAATTGGTGAAACCTGCTGCCGACCAAAAAGAAAATTATATCAAATATTGCTTAATGTACGCCAATGCCCACTTCTGCGCAGGCGAAATTGATGATGCAGAAAAACTGATGGGGGAAGTCCGAAAAATAGGCGCGCCTACACAAGAAAAAATTCAAGGATTCAAGCCCAAATTTGATGACCTTACCGAAAAAATCAAAGCTTATCACAAAGTAGCTGACAAATGGCATCAGTTTGATGCAAGTAATCAAGTCCAAATGTCAGATCTTGAAATTGACCTCGCAACTAAAGTTTGTGAAAAAGGAACCTTAGCTAAGTATTTCCAAATGGTGACTTCTGCACATTATTGTAATGCAGATTTAGATAAAGCACGTGGCGCTTTTGAAAATCGAGTATTAAAATTAGCAGAAAAAACTTCTTTAAAAATTTCTGACGTAAAAGGTTTGGAACCACGTGTTGCCACAACCAAAAAATTATTTATTGGACTTAAAAAACTAGATGTAGCTTGGAAAGAATGGATGGATACTGATGTTTCTCCAGGATTTGATTACGAGCTTCCTGTCGTAGAATGTTACTCGATCCCGAATATGCAAGTGTATTTATTACGTGCCGCAACCGACGTTTGTAAAAACGGTTCGGCGATGCTTGCAAAGATCAAAAAACTTCAAATTACCAATACCCATACCATTCCTGCCGATGTAAAAGAAAAAATTGCTTGGTTAGAAAAAGCAGCAGGAACTTTTACAGGTGATGCCGATCGGTTAAACAAAGCTTGGGGAGAGTTTGTAGAAACTGGAACGATCAAAACAAGCTTCTCTGGTAAATTCTGTAAAAAAGAAGATCAAATTCGAGCATTAATTATTGATGGTTCTTTAAGTGCATGTACCAAAGGGGCAAAACGATTAAAAAACATCGCTAAAATTAGAGAAGAACACGATCCTAAACTTCAAAATATTACCCTTCAAAAAATTAAAGAATTGGAAGAAAAGGTAGCAAAACTCGAAGGAGATATCGCTGCGCTTAACGAACTATGGAAAGAATTTATTGATAATAATGACACCATTCCGCACGCCTTTACAGTAGAGAAGTTTTATTGCGACCATATCGCTCAAGTAAAATCTTGGGTACTCGTAGGTAACCTTGATGCTTGTGGCGAAGGACAACAATACTTAGACAAAATTGCTGCTCTTAAGAAAAAGCATAAACTCCAATTTGATAAAGAATTGGCTTGTCGGGTACATCGCTTAAAAGATAAAGTGTGGTATTGTCGATACATTGAGTTAGTGATACAAGCACGAAAAGAAACGCATGCAGAACGTGAACGCTTCGGTCCTAAATCTTCTAAAGTAATGGAGATGGATTTGAATAGCGCACAACTTCCTTGTCGAACCACTGTCCGATATCAACCGCTTGGAAATATTGGTGTAAAATATACCATCAACACCTACATGTGTCAAGATATTGATCTAGCAAAAATGGGCGATCCGGAATACTATAGAAAGATAGCACGTTGGGTAGACAATGAAGTGCTTAGCAAATATTGTGAAGCTAATATGCGTTGTAAAGAAAAATTCAACATCTACTTAGAAGGGCATACTGATGGACACCCATTTAGAGGCGCACGGTATAAAAATTCTTTAGGTATTCCTGCGGGCACATACTATACGCATTTCTTAAATGGACAAGCTCTACAAAAAACAACAAGTCGAGAAATCACAAATAGTCTTAAAAATAATATGGAACTTGGGATAGCTCGGGCTTGGACGGTAAAACAACAATTAGACTTCATGGGCGTTCCAATCTCTATCGGAGCATGGGAACATCCAGTAACCGAAAAAGGAGGAGAATACCGTAAAGTCCAAATCGACTTAAACATCACTAACTTATTGCTTGACTTCTACGAAAAACTTTTAGCTAAATTAGTTAAAGATTCGGGCATTGGCGAACGACCAGGTCCTTGTAAGTAGTCACTTACTATATAATAAATACGAGCGATGCTTCTTTTAGAAGCATCGCTTTTTAGTTTATAACCACCTCATCTAGAAACAACCAAGCTTCATGTCCTGCACCTTGTGCACCATCTGGAATAATCCCGAAGCGATTCACTTTTATTCTCAGATAGCGTGTATTCGTCTTTATCTTAATCGTAGGTGTCGCAATCTTACCATCGGTTTGAATATCTAAAGATGATGTAAAAGGCTTAAATTGTTTTCCGTTTGTAGAAGTAGAAACTGCTATTTTTTTGGGTAAATAAATCCATTGTCCTTCACCCTTAAAAAATCGAAATTGAATGGAATCTAATGACATCACTTCTCCCAAATCAATATCCATCACTATATCTTTCCCCCAGAAACCCAACCATTCTTTATCGCCATACCGCGTGTCACTTCCTTTAATTCCATTTAATACACAACCCGTTCCTCCTGCCGAATATTGCGCTGCTGGAGCTTCTGAAAATTGAATCTTTTTTCCAACGCCTTTGTGAAAATGAATGGCTTTTTCCAACAGACGACCTTCAGCTCCGTTTGTCATTTCCCCTATAGCTTGTAAATTGGCCGACTCCTTTAACACAAACGGCCCTTCATACAATACACCTGCTTTACTGGGATTTTCACCGTCTAAAGTATACCGAATGGCCATAGTTGGAATATCCGATTTTAGACTTACTTCCAAATCTCCCGAAACTGTTTTAAAGTCCGCATCTAAATCAAAAAAAGCGGTAGCATAATTTACATCTAAGTGAGCTAGGCGTTCAAGATGAGTAAGTAAACGCTTAATAAAACTAGAATAATCTCGACTATCTTTAGCTGACCAATTTACTTCTGCTATTGCACAAGCACGAGGGTAAGTCATATAATCCAACTGCGTTTGGTTCGGTATGTACTCTGTCCATAAATTGGCTTGAGCACCAAGCACATAATGTTGCTTTTCTTTTGGAAGTTCTTTAGGAATAGGCTCAAAATCATAGACGGTTTTCAATGGCAAATATCCACCAATAGCCAACGGTTCATTAGAATCTTGTGATTGATAATAATCAAAATAACAATGCGAAGTCGGGGTCATAATCACCTGATGATTTTGCATGGCTGCTTCTATTCCTCCTTTCATTCCACGCCAAGACATTACGGTAGCATTTGGTGCTAATCCGCCTTCTAAAATTTCATCCCAACCCATCATACTTTTGCCCTTAGCCTCAATCACCTTTTCTATTCGTTGAAGAAAATAACTTTGTAAACCATAGGCATCTTTCAAATTTTCTCTTTTAATTAACGCTTGACAAAACGCACTTTCATTCCATTGTGTCTTTGGACATTCATCACCACCAATATGAATATAAGGCCCTGGAAAAAGATCCATTACTTCATTTAATACATTGGTTAAAAAAGTAAAAGTTGCTTCCGTTGGACAATATACATTATCTGAAATACCCCATTTTGTAAGTACTTCTAAACGATCATTCGTACATCCTAATTCTGGATAAGCGGCAATGGCTGCTTGTGCGTGTCCTGGCATTTCAATCTCTGGAATGATAGTTATAAATCGATCTTGTGCATACTTTACGACTTCCTTAATTTCTTTTTGTGTGTAAAATCCACCATATCGTTTTCCATCAAACTGATGCGGTTGATCATTATAATGACCAACTAAAGTCTCTTTACGATAAGCTCCTACTTCTGTTAATTTAGGATAAGCTTTAATTTCAATACGCCAGCCTTGATCTTCCGTCAAATGCCAATGGAAGAAATTGTTTTTATGCAAAGCCATCAAATCAATATAACGCTTCACCTCTTCCACACTAAAGAAATGCCGACAGACATCCAAGTGCATTCCACGATATGAAAATCGAGGTTCATCTTTAATTTCTACAAAAGGAAGATGCACGTTTAATCCCTTTGTTTTTTTATTCGAAAGAAAAGAAGGCGGTAGCATTTGCAATAAAGTTTGTACTCCATAAAATGCACCTTGCGCGGTACTTGAACGGATAAAAACGCCTAGCTTACTAATAGATAGTTCATAGCCTTCTTCTGCAATCAAACTATCTTTTGTAAATAAAATCATATTTTCCCACACCAATTCCTCCTGGTTTATTACTAATCGTTTTCCCGTAGCCTTTTCTATTTTATCATTTAGATAATCAACAGGCAGTTTCCAATCGTCTCCTTTTACTAACCCATGAATTTTCGTTTTTTCTGTGAGCAAAAAATGACCTTCATAATCTTTAATCGTTTGAGGTAAAGGGATAATATCAAGATTCCCTATTAAGGGCGTTTTCGTTTCTTCACAAGCAAAAAAAGCAAGACAACATAGGGTAAGAAAAAGACTTCGCATGAGCTGATTTTTGGTGAATTGATTCGTTAAATTAGATAAAAATAGTTTTATTGTAAAACAGGTTTACATTTATAAGAAAAACAATGCGCTCATGACCAAGAATAAATATACGACGGCTTTCATCTTTCTAGTGTCATTATTCTTTATGTGGGCCTTCTTAACTGCCCTCAATGACATATTAATTCCCTTTGTAAAAAACCTATTTGAATTTGATTATGCAGAAGCCGCATTAGTTCAATTTTGTTTCTTTGGTGCTTTCGCTATTATGGGAATTCCCGCAGCCAAATTATTGGAAGTCGTTGGATATAAAAAAGGAATTGTGATTGGATTGTGTGTAATGGGTTTAGGCGCTTTCTTATTTTATCCCGCATCTATTGCAGTATATTATCCTTTGTTTTTAGGGGCATTATTTATCTTGGCAACAGGTGTTACCATATTACAAGTAGCCGCAAATCCTTATGTAGCCGTACTAGGTCCACCAGAAACCGCAGCAAGTCGTTTGAACCTTGCCCAAGGATTCAATTCGGTAGCCAAAATTATTGCACCTTTATTTGGAACGGCTTTAATTTTATCCAGCATTGATGAGACCTTACCCAAAGAGCAACAAGCCGAAGCGGTACAAATCCCCTACATTGGTTTAGCGATTGCTTTAGGTATTTTAGCTCTTATTTTTTCCAAAATAAAATTACCCAATTTAAATGAATTGGATTCGGTAAAAGAAGCCAATCTAGAAATGAATGATCGTGAATCTGCGGTATTAGATTCGAATCTATCCAAATCGTCTATATGGGAGTTTCCACACCTTTGGTTTGGTGCAATTGCCATATTCATGTATGTAGGCGCCGAAGTATCTATAGCTAGTTATTTGGTCAACTTTTTAGGCGAATCGCAGATTGCGAATTTAGATGAAAAAAGTGCAGGCCCCTACTTGTCTTTTTATTGGGGTGGATTAATGATCGGCCGATTTATTGGAGCAGCTGTTTTACAAAAAATGAGTGCTCGATTATTATTGGGCATCATGAGTATTGCAGCCATCGTATTTCTAGTTTTAGGAATCATTACGACTGGATGGTTTGCAGCTTGGTGTATCATCTTAGTCGGATTTTGTAATTCGATTATGTGGAGTAACATCTTTACTTTATCAATTGATGGCTTAGGAAAATTCACGAGTCAAGGCTCTGGAATTTTGGTTATGTTCATTATGGGTGGAGCGATCATTCCTTTACTTCAAGGCTTTATAGCAGATCGAGTTGGATTACAGTTAAGTTATGCGATTGGTATTATTTGTTATGCCTACATTTTATTATTTGCCATGCGATTAGCCTTTGTTGGAAAAAATAAAACACATGCCTAATCCATTAACAATTGGTGTAGATATTGGAGGTACACATATTATAAGTGCAGCGGTTGATCCTGTGAAAGGGCAAATTATTGATGGTACTTCTTTCCATGCAAAAGTCAATCATAAAGCATCTAAAGATCAAATTTTCAAGCAATGGGCTTCTGCTATTAATCAAACGATTCAACAAGTAAAAGATCAAGAGATTAAAGGGATCGGCTTTGCGATGCCCGGGCCGTTTAACTATCAAACAGGTATTGCGAAATTTGAAGGCACTGGCAAATATTTGCACTTATTTGACAGCCATATAGAAAATGAATTTCGACCTTATCTTACTAACTCTGATTTAAACATGCGCTTTCATAATGATGCGACTGCATTTGGTATGGGCACCTGTTGGTTAGGACAAGCCAAAGGTTATACCAAAGCAATGATTCTCACCTTAGGTACGGGTTTAGGTTCTGCTTATTTCGAAAATGGTATTCCTATTGTACGTCGTGCAGATGTGGCTCCTGAAGGATGTCTTTGGCATCTCTCCTATCGAGAAGATATTGCCGACGCCTATTTTTCTACTCGATGGTTTGTTCGGAATTGGAATGCTCAATCGAACACAAAAATTAATGGGGTAAAGGATTTAGCTCTATTGGCTATTTCTGATTCCAAAGCAAAGGATATTTTTAATTTATTTGGAAAAAACTTAGCGCAATTTCTTTCCCCTTGGATGGACAAATTTCAAACAGAAGTCCTAGTCATTGGCGGAAACATTGCTAAAGCATTTCATTTATTTAATAAACCATTACAAGAAGGTTTAGACCAACATCAAATTACTTCTAAGGTATTCCCTTCTCTCTTAATGGAAGATGCCGCACTCATTGGAAGTGCACGATTATTTGAAGAAGCGTTTTGGAATTTAATAAAAAATGATTTGCCGACTTTATAAAAGTGATTACTTACTATATAAAAGACGGCACTTAAAATAAAACTTCAAGTGCCGTCTTCTATAGTACATTATTTTTTATCCAAAAAGGCTTTGGAGTTTCATCGCTACTCCCATATCACCTTTGATTTTTATCTTTCCAGACATCACTGCATTCATAGGATTTAATTTCCCTTTGGTCAATGCTACAAAATCTTCGAAGGACACATCGACACTACAATCAGCTTCCTTATTATCTTTGCTAACTGCATTCTTTTCGCCAGTCCCATCAATAAACAATTGTTCATTTCCGAAATCAAATTTCAGGGTTTTGCCTAAGGGTTTAGCATCTGCCGCTTTGCTTTGAATACCATTTAATATTTGATCCAAGCTTAATCCATTTTCTGATTTTCCGTTTGCTACGGCCCCATTAGATGAGGGTTGTGACGCTGCTTCATAAGATACATCATCAATGATCATTTTAGCAATAATTTCTCGCATGATTTCTGAAGTTCCTCCTCCAATTGTTCCTACCCTACTGTCACGGAACATACGCGCCACTTTATATTCTTCCATAAAACCATAACCTCCAAAATTTTGCAAACATTGATAAGCTGTTTTGTCAGAAAGTTCGGTCGCCAATAATTTGGCCATTGAGCATTCTTTAACTGCATATTTACCATCATTATGTAAGCGAGCACAGTATAGTACAAATTGCTTGCAAGCTTCAATCTCCGAAGCAAGTTGAGCCATTCGATGACGTAATACTTGGAAGCGATTTATAGGACGTCCAAAGGCAGATCGTTCCGACATATATTGCAACGTATAGCCCATAATGGCTTCACATCCTGAGTAAGCACTCACACCACCCACTAATCGTTCCAACTGTAATCCACCCATGAGGTAATAAAAGCCTTGACCTTCTTCGCCCACCAAATTTTCTACAGGCACTTTTACATTATCAAAGGCAAGTTCCGCGGTGTCTGAAGAATGCCATCCTAGTTTCTTTAATTTTGTAGCAGAAACCCCTTCGGCATTTCGATCAATAACCAAAAGACTTACCCCAGCAGGACCTTTTGATGGATCTGTTTTGACAACGGTTACAATAAAATCGCCATAGACTCCATTGGTAATAAATGTTTTTGAGCCATTAACCACATAATGCTCTCCCTCCCGAATGGCTTTGGTTTGAATATTTGCCACATCTGATCCGGCACCTGGTTCAGAGATTCCAACAGCACTAATCAATTCGCCAGAAATAATACCCGGAAGATATTTAGCTTTAAGTTTTTCTGACCCATATTTCAAGATATACGTGCTTGACATATATTGCACCACCAACTGGGTAATGGTAAATCCCCCCGAAAACATTTTAGAAGTTTCTTCTGTAAAAATGACATCGTAGAAAAAATCTAATTCCATTCCTCCATATTGACTGGGATAGCTTAATCCCAAAAATCCCATATCCCCCATTTTTTTCCAAACATCTCTAGGGATTCGTTGGTCTTCTTCCCATTGATCAATGTTAGGCATCACTTCTTTGTGGAGAAATGTGCGTAAGCTTTCTCTAAATAAATTATGCTCTTCGGTGAAATAGTAATTATTCATAATTTTATCTTTTTTAATATTGGTCTATTTATTTTTATTAATTGGTGTCTTATAATTTACCTGATCTATCATTATTTTCGAAATAATTTCACAAAGAATTTCTGAAGTTCCTCCTCCGATTTGTCCGAGTCGTGCATCTCTAAACATTCGTGCCATCGGATAATCTTCCATGAAGCCATAACCGCCAAACATTTGCAAACATTCTGTGGCCACTTTATCATTCAATTGAGTAGCCAATAATTTAGCCATAGAAGCTTCTTTAACTAAATAATCTCCATCGGCATATCGTTGGTATAGACTATAAATAAATGCTTTATTCATTTCAATTTCCGAAGCCATTTGTGCTATTCGATGACGTAATACTTGAAAGCGATTAATTTTTCTACCAAAGGCTGTTCGCTCATTTACATATTTCAAAGTGACTTCTAAGGCGTACTCCGAATAAGCAAGGCCTTGTAATGCCATGCCTAATCTTTCCGACACAAAATGCTGCATAATATAAAAGAAGCCCGCATCTTCCGCTCCTAGCAAATTTTCTACAGGAACTCGTACTTCGTCAAAGGCAATTTCTCCAGTATCTGAAGCACGCCAACCGAGCTTATCTAATTTAGTTGCACTCACTCCTTTTCGGTCTCTTTCAATAATCAACATCGAAATCATCTTATTCTCTGGTGCGGTTTTTACCGCAGTCACAATATAATCACTATTTACTCCATTCGTAATAAATGTTTTTGAACCATTAACAATATAATGATCTCCGTCTTTTATTGCGGTTGTTCGTAAAGCTTGCACATCAGATCCACCAAAAGGTTCGGTAATGGCAAGGCAACCGATGCTTTTTCCTAAAATACCCGATGGCAGATATTTCTCTTTTTGCTTTTCATTGCCTTCGGCTAAAATATGAGTAAGAGCCAAACCAGGATGTGCCCAAATCGCCGCACTCAATCCACCAGAATTCATCCGACAAAGTTCTTCAATAAACACTACGGAATACCAAATATCTAAATTTAGTCCTCCGTATTTTTCTGGAAATCCTAAACCTAAATAACCCATTTCTCCAAAGCGATGATACAAGCTCCTCGGAATCTCTCCATCAGCTTCGTATTGCCTTACATTTGGACGTACTTCTTTTTCTAAGAAATCTCTAAGACTACTTCGAAACAATTGATGATCTTCATTAAAATAATAGGACATCTTTTATTCTTCTCTTTCCATCTCTCGAATCAACATAAAATCTGTGATAAACCGAGGAGTGATTTTGGTGATATAATAATTAATTCTAAACTTCCATCCTGTACGTACAATTTGTTTACCTTTCTTCAATCCTTTGTATGCATCTTTGGCTACTTCTTGTGGCGTAACGCTTGCTAAGCCGCTAGTAAATGTTCGTACATTTTGCATATTTGCCGCAGCTTGAAAATTGGTATTGACTATGGCTCCAGGGCAAACAGTAGTAATCTGTACCTTCGACTTTCTTGCTTTTAATTCCAACCATAAAGAATTAGACATATGGCGTACGAATGCTTTTGTTGCCGCATAAGCAGAAGAATTAGGTAAAGGGAAATAAGAAGCAGAAGAGCTAATATTCATGATTTTTCCGCCCTTATTTTTTTCCATCTCAACTAAAAACAATCGAGTCAATTGATAGACATTAATTACATTAAGGCGAATCATGGCAAGGTCTTTTTCCAAATCATTTTTTTCAAAATCACCATAATTTCCAAAGCCTGCATTATTGACTAATACATCTACAAAAAAGCCCAAAGACTCTACCCAATCAAATACTTCTTGTGCTGCAGAAACATTAGAAAGATCTTTAGCTAAAATGCGTACTTCCACACTGGGCAATTCTTTCATGATCTTTTCCTTTGCATTTGCTAATTCTTCTGGAGGTTTAGACACCCACAACAGTCGATAATTATCTCTAGCAAAAAGCCTAGACATCTCATAGCCTATCCCCGCTGAACCTCCTGTTATGAGTACCGTCTTTTTCATTTATTTCGTTTTAAAAACCTATCTTAAAGCTTTAAGCCATAAATTGTCGCATCACCTTAGCTAATCCCATTTTATCATAATTTAAATGTTGCGCTCCATCTACATATAAAGAAACTCCTGTAATGTAAGAAGCTAAAGGACTAGCCAAAAAGGCAACGGCATTCGCCACATCTTCTACTTGTCCAAATCGTTGCATTGGGATGCCTTTCTTTGCCGCATCAAACATTTCTATAATTGGTGGCGGATAAGTATCTAAACCAGAAGATTCAATAATTCCTGGAGCGACACAATTGATTCGGATATTAAATTGACTCCATTCTTGGGCTAGTGTTTTGCTTAAGTTTTCCACTCCTGCACGTGCAGCTCCCGTATGAATCATCCCTGGAAATCCACGATGAATATCTGCAATAATATTTACAATGATTCCTTCTTTTTGAGGAATGAAAAAATGATTACCCATTTCCCTTGTCATGTAAAACGTACCATTCAAATTATTGTTGATTACGGCATTCCAACCTTTATCATTTATATATTCTGCGAGTGCAGGAAATTGTCCGCCTGCATTATTGATAAGAATATCTAATCGACCAAAATCAGTTTTAATTTTTTCTGCTAAAACCATAATTTGTTCGGTATCTCGAATATCACATGGTTGGTATTTACAGGTTCCGAATTCACTAAGTTCTTCTGCGGCTTTACGCAAAGGATCTTCTTTTCGAGAACAAATCATTACGCTTGCTCCATGTTGTAAAAGAAGTTTGGCGATAGCATAACCAATTCCACTTCTGCCACCAGTAACTAAAGCAATTTTGTCTTTAAATAAATCTTTTGAATACATTGTTATTCGTTTTTATCTTTCGATTCTTGATTATGAAGATTAATCTCTTTTAGGAATATTTAGCATGGCTCTAGTCTCCTCAATACTAGCAATATTTCTTCCCATCATATGCGCTAGTTTTACGCCCCACTCTACACATTCTCCATTCGACTTCGCCATTTCGCCGTTAGGCAAATAAAAATTATCTTCTAAGCCAACTCTAAAATTTCCGCCCATGGTACAAGCCACTGCGGCCATCTGCCATTGCTTTCTACTAATGGCAATAACTTGCCAAAAAGCACCTTCTGGTACTTGGCTAATCTGATGCATTAAATTGGGTGTGGTTGCGGGAATTCCTCCAAGTACGCCCATCACTAAACTATAACAAGCATTATCTGGAAGTAAACCCATTTGACGAAGAGGTTCTGCATTGCGAATATGCCCCGTGTCAAAGCATTCCATTTCTGGACAAATACCATTTTCATTCATCATCTTTACCGTGGTCATCATCGTATCAAATGAATTTTCAAAAACGCCATTCCAGAAAAACTGTTTGGCTTTTTTTGAAAAAATAGCATAGTTCATACTCCCCATATTAAATGCAGCCATATCGGGTTTGGTCGCAGGTAAATGTTTAATTCGATCTTCGACAGACAAACCAATTGCTCCTGTAGAATAATTGATTATTACATTCGGACAACGGCTTCTTACTTCTTCATGAATTTGTTCAAAAACTTCGGTTCTCCAACTCGGCATACCATCATCTTCTCTTGCATGAATGTGCACAATACTTGCCCCTGCATCCACTGCGCGTTTAGCCTCTTCTCCCAACTCTTTTGGTGTATAAGGAATGTAAGGACAATGACTTCGGTTTGTCGCAGCTCCTGTAAGTGCTGCGGATAAAATCAACTTTTTATGTGCCATGTTATTTTTATTTTTTTCGAAAAAATTAAATTGAAAAGGTTTTACTTCCCAGTCCAAACGGGTTTACGTTTTTCTCTAAATGCTTTCAATCCTTCTTGTCCATCCGCAGTACCAATGGTCTCCATCAACATTTTCAATAAGAGCTTGTGGGTTTCATTAGCAGGTTGAATCGCATCATAAGCTTTTAAACCCAAACGAATGGCAGAAGGACTATTTTCTTTTAGTTCTTCTACGATTATTTTTAAATCTTGATCAATATTTTCTGCACTAGACACTTGAGTAACTAAACCATATTGTGCCGCGTCATGCACGGGTAGATTATAGCCTCTTATACACCAATCAATTACTTTTCGAGCAGGCATTACACGTAATAAAGAAGCCATCACTTGAAAAGGGAACAAGCCTCTTTTCACTTCAGGCAATCCAAATTTCACGTTATCTTGAGCAAGTACAATATGGCTTCCGGCTAGAAAGAAAAAACCGCCTGCGTACACATCACCAGTTACTTTTGCAATGACGGGTTTATTCACTTTATTAAACAGCTCTCCAATAAGAACTTCATTTTGTGGCATTGGAATCGTAGAATTGTTTTCTTCGATCATTCCCATCATCGCTTTAAGGTCAGCACCTGCGCAAAAAATGTTTCCTTTTGCTTGAATCACCACCATCCAAACTTGACTGTTTTGATGTGCATATTGTAAGGCAAAAGCAATTTCATGCACCATTTGTGGGTGTAAGGCATTTTTCTTTTCTGCGCGATCAAGACTTAGCGTTAATACATTTTCTTTTTCTTCTATTTCGAGAAAAGCAAAGGTTTCATTTTGAAAATTTTCAATTTGTGTATTGGTATATAATTGCATTTTTTTTATTATTTATTTTGTACGCTCTTTAATCCGTCGTTTGTTTATTATTTTAATTTGAGCAATAAAAAATTAGCTTCTACATTGGAACCTTCCGTTGCATAAACTTCTTCTACTGTTCCGTCTGCGTCAGCGTAAATCGTATTTTCCATTTTCATAGAAGACAATACAATAAGCGCATCTCCTTCTTTTACTCCTTGCCCTTCGGCTACCAACACTTTGATTATTTGAGAAGGCATTGGTGCTTCATATCCGCCCTGTACTTTTTCAATTTCTTTTACAGGAAATCTATTTTTTTGGACTAATGCTTTTGTTCCTATCGATTCGTTTTGGAGAAAGAAATTATTTCCATTTTGAGCTATTTGAAACGTATATTGTAAACCTTCTAATTCAAATCGGACGGAGTGATCAGTGGCTTCAATTAAATGTACAATATTATTATTTTCTTCTTTTGGAAAAATAAATTGGCCTTCATTAAATCGATAATTTACTCTTTGTTCTTCTTCTCCTTCATTAAAGGTTTCGTATTGGTAATCATTAAAATTATTTCTCCAACCAGAGGGAATCGATTTTAATAAATTTCTCTTTTTTTCTCTTTGATTCCAACCAAACAAGATCGTAGCGATATGAAATAGAAAATCATTTTCTGTATTACACGACGCTTCCAATTGCATTTTATTTTTTATAAAATGCGTATCATAATTTCCCTTTTGAAAATCTTCGTGATTTAATAAATCTAAAAGAAAATTTTGATTGGTTGTCGTTCCTAAACAAACAAGGTTACGTAAAACATATTGCATTTTGCGATGCGCTCCTTGTCGAGTTTCATCCCAAACAATCAGCTTAGCAATCATTGGATCATAATACACCGAAATCAAACTTCCGCTTTCAATAGCGGTCTCTACCCGTAAACCTTCCACCATTGGCACGTCAAATCGAAGGACTCTTCCCGTAACTGGTAAAAAGTCATTGGCGGGATCTTCTGCATATAAACGCACTTCAATTGCATAGCCATTTCCTTTGACTTCTTCTTGCGTAATTTTTAGTGGAAAACCTTGTGCAGATTCAATTTGCATTTGCACTAAATCCAAACCAGTAATTTCTTCCGTTACAGGATGCTCAACTTGAAGACGGGTATTTACCTCTAAAAAATAAAAATCTCCACTTTGATCATCATAGATAAATTCAACGGTTCCTGCATTATCGTAAGCGAGGGCTTTTGCTGCTTTTACTGCGGCCTCTCCCATTTCTGTTCTCAATGATTCGTTCATTATCGATGATGGACTTTCTTCAATTACCTTTTGATAACGACGTTGGATTGAGCATTCTCTTTCCAATAAATGAATCGCATTTCCATGTTGATCTCCAAAGATCTGAAATTCAATATGACGACCCGAAGCGATATATTTTTCGACAATAAGTTCATCATCTCCAAAAGCATTTTTTGCTTCTCGTTGAGCGGAAGCAATTGCCTGTTCTATTTCCTTAGCTTCATTTACAATCCGCATTCCTTTGCCGCCACCGCCTGCCGTTGCTTTTAATAATACAGGATATCCAATAGTCTCTGCTTCTTTACTTAGGCGTGCTACACTTTGGTCTTCTCCTTGATAGCCTGGAACAATCGGTACCTTGTGTTCAGACATTAAAGTCTTGGCCGCAGATTTGGACCCCATCGCTTCAATCGCTTTTGGATTTGGCCCTATAAAAAGAAGATTTTCATTTGCACAGCGAGTAGCGAATGTGACATTTTCAGAAAGAAATCCATAGCCTGGATGGATCGCATCAGCTCCTGTTTTTTGTGCCGCACTAATGATTTTATCTTGATCCAGATAAGATGCGGTTGGGCTACTTTCGCCGATATAGATGGCTACATCTGCTTCTTGTACGAAGGGTGCATCACGATCTGCATCAGAAAAAACGGCAACGCTTTTGATGCCCATTTTTTTGCAGGTACGGATGATTCGAGAAGCGATTTCGCCACGATTGGCGATGAGTATGGTGTTTATTTTTTTCATTTTAGTTGTCTGTTGTTAGGG
>JAHDCJ010000027.1:15226-23118 GCA_020629935.1 Saprospiraceae bacterium
CTTTCGTTCCTTTTATGGGTTGATTATTTACGATGGCTAGGCTAAAGCCTAGGTAGTTTCGTGTTTGTCTAGGATCAATGACGCCATCATCCCACAGTTCAGAGGTAGAGTGCCAAGCAGAAGATTTAGAGTCGGCTTCAGCCATGAGCATTGCTTTAAGCATTTCTCCTTGTTCGGCATTGTATTCTGTTCCGCTACGTTTAGCGGCGGCACGTTGTATGATTTCCATTACACCAGCGAGTTGTTCAGACCCCATCACTCCGATTTTAGAATTTGGATAAGCAAATAAGAATCTTGGATCGTATGATCGGCCATTCATTCCATAATTTCCAGCCCCGTAAGAAGAACCGATCATAAGTGTGATAGCAGGGACTTCACTATTAGAAACTGCATTGATTAATTTAGCTCCGTTTTTAATAATCCCTCCTTCTTCATAAGATTTACCTACCATATATCCAGTGGTATTATGCATAAAGATTAGTGGGATATTATTTTTATTCGACAGTTGAATAAATTGAGCGGCTTTGTTCGCTGATTCGGAAAAGATCACTCCATTATTAGCTAATATCCCTACCGAATAACCATGAATTTTTGCCCATCCTGTGACCATCGTATTTCCATATTCAGGTTTAAAATCGGAGAACTTAGATCCATCTACAATACGCATAATGAGCTCTCTTACATCAAAAGGAATTTTGGGATCTGCTGGCACTACACCCAATATTTCATCGGCATGATATAAAGGATCTTCTATAGGTTCTTTGGGTACGAAGTGCGGTTGAGACACATCAATAAATTCCATAATTTCTCTAGCAATTCGGATCCCATCAAATTCGTCTTCGGCGAGATAATCAGAAACCCCTGAAATTCGGCTGTGCATTTCTGCGCCACCTAGTTCTTCATCAGTAGCGATTTCTTTGGTCGCCATTTTCACTAAAGGAGGACCAGCAAGAAAGACCTTAGCTGCTTTCTTTTGGAAGATAGAAAAATCTGACATTCCAGGCACATAGGCACCACCAGCAGTTGCATTACCAAAGACTACAGAAATGGTTGGAATTCCTAATTTCGATCTTCTTGTGATTTCTCGAAAAGATTCTCCACCATAATTAAATATTTTGGCTTGATCGGGCAAATTGGCACCACCACTTTCTACCAAATTAATGGAAGGCAATCGATTTTCTAGAGCAATTTGTCCGAGTCGAAAACTTTTAAATACGGTAGCATAATCGACAGATCCTCCTTTTCTAGTTCCTACATTCGAGTTGACCATGCACAATTTACCAGCCACTAAACCGATACCAGATACATTCGTTCCTCCTGCACCAAATCCACCTTTGTTTTTCATTCCAGCGAGCGGTAGCAGTTCTAGGAAAGGACTATCTTTATCCAAGACTAATTCTAGGCGTTCTCTTGCGAGCATTTTACCTCTAGATCTTGCACGGTCAATATGTTTATCTTTACCTTGAAATCGGCTTTCAACTAAATGTTTATCTAGTTTCGCCACCAATTTAAGCATCGCTTCTGTATTGTCTTTAAAAGCTTGACTATTGGCATTTATTTTAGAAATTAGTGGGTTCATTTATTATACTAATTTTTTAATTTAAAAAGAGATAAAATGATCTAGGTCGATATCAAAGGGTTCGCCAATGCTATCCATATATTTAGCTCCAAAAAAGTTTTTAAACGCTTGATTTCCTTTTTCTGTGAAGTGAGGAATAAGTAAGCTCCAAATCATTTTCTCACCATCTTCATTTGTTTTTTCTCCGCGTATGATTTGTTGAGGCAACCAAAAGAAAGTAAGCATCCAAGCCACAAATGCGATATTGTGATACATCCCTGAATAACTTTCGGGTTTCATATTTCCTGTGGTAATAGAAAAGGCAATGGCCGCTTTATTGTCGGCAATCGTTTGTTTTGTCATTGCTCGAAACTTCTTCTTAATCATTGGATGATTTAGGACATGGGTGTCTAAGAAGATAAAAGCATATTCTTTTTGAAAACGATAATATAACTGCACTTCATTATGCAAATTTTCAAAGGATGGGAATTGCCTAGATTTAATACGTTCGGTTTCTATCTTATCCCACATTTCTTCTGCAATAGCTTGTAGAATCAATTCCTTTTCTTTGAAATGATAGGTTAAGTTACCTCTAGTCATACCTAACTCATTGGCAAGGTCTTGAAGGGAACCTGCGAGATATCCTTTTTTATTGAAATATCGACGGGCCTCTTTTAGTATTTTTAACTTCGTACTCATGGCTTGAACAAATTCGAAGTCAAAAGTATATATTTTTTTAGTCGAAAACAACTAATTTGTCAATAATTCTATTTTACTAAAAGTCCGTTATTTGTACTTTTTAATTAATTGGAGAAGTAGGTTTGATCTTTCTAGGTTTAGTTTTGTGAAAATGAGGAACAAGAACTCCAGTTAAAGCGCCCACCACATACCCCGAGATAATATCGGTAGGAAAATGCTTACCTGCTCTATAGCGTAAATAACCAGTAGCTGCAGGCAGTATTGCGGCACCTGTCCATAAAGCCCATTTAGCTTTAAGTTCTGGATGTAGATCGGTGATGACTTTTGCTGTAAAAAAGCTAACCCAAGCCACATTAGAGGTATGGCCAGAAAAGAAAGACATATTGCTAGCAATTTCTGTTTTGGTTTCTATTGCGACATTAGGATTATAATTAAACGGACGAAATCGTTTTACCCCAGCCTTTGCATAATTGGTCAAGCCATCGGAAATGAAAAAAGTTTCCAATGCCATAATCGTAATGCAAAGTGCATTGCTTCGCCCTTCTTTTAATGCTAATGGGGTAAAAGGAAGGGCAAATGCACTATACAACAGGTAATTACTATGCCTTGCCGCATTCTTTGAATAGTTATTAATTGCCCTTCGATCGAAGGCATTAACGTTTGCTCGATTTAAGCTTGTGATTTCAAGTGCCGTAGGCGCTTTAATTTGACTTTGAAAAAATTTACTTCCACCCCAAAACAAGCCAGTGCTTACAAATATTCCAGCTTCTTTTTTCCAGTTCAGGGTATAGGTATTACTTCCTTGGGCATTTATTTTTAGTCCACAAGAGAAAAACATTAAGTACAAAATAATTAATCTATACATCTTTCATATTTTACAAAAAGTAAGTACTTACTTTTTATTATTATTTTTTAGTAAACTTTGAGAAATCTACTTTTTTCGTTTTACGTGTATATTCCATTGTTCTACCTGGCCAATTATTAGGAAGATCGCCATTTGAGGTTTGATACCAACTATGGTCAATTGTTGTCCAGATCATTCCTTGTAATCTGCGTTTTATTTTTTTGTAGTATTGCTCTAATACTATTCTTTTAACTTCAAAATGCTTCCATTTATTTTGTTGCATGGCGACAATACATTGTGTAATATAATTTGCTTGTGCTTCACTCATGATAATAATCGAGTTATGTCCAAGGTTCGTATTGGGTCCATACATCATAAATAAATTGGGGAACTGATCTACTGTAATGCCAAGGTAATTTGCGTGCTCATCTGCCCATCTTTCTTTTATTGACAGCCCGTTTCGTCCAATAATTTCTAGTCCCAAAAGAAAAGGATTGGCTTTAAATCCTGTACCAAAAACCAATACATCAATTGGAAGGTTTGGCTCTTCCTCTGTAGCGATTCCTTTCGTTTGAATCTGTTGAATGGATGAAGTGACTAAGCGTACATTCTTTTGATTAATCGCTTGAAAATAGGTATCAGAAAAAAGTAATCGCTTGGCCCCCATAGGGAATTGGGGTAATAATTTTTCTCTTAGTTTTGGATCATCAATTGTTCGTTTAATGTATCGCTTAGCACGCCATTCAAAATATTTCCGAATCGGCGTACTCCATTTATTTAGTACAATAAAAAGTGCGCCTCCCATTAACCATAATTTGAGTCGATAAAGTTTTAATACTACGGGGAATTTCCTTACGAGTTTCTTTTCCCATTCTTTATACAACCGATCTTGTTTGGGCAAAAACCAATTGGGTGTACGTTGAAAAACAATGACTTCTTTTGCCATTTTAGCAATCTCAGGGATAAACTGTGCGGCGCTTGCTGCATTACCAATTACGCCAACACGCTTTCCTTCTAATGCTACTTGATGGTTCCATTTTGCAGAATGCCACGAAGGGCCCTTAAAGGTATTTAATCCATTAAAATTTGGAATATTGGGATGGTGCAATTGACCGATTGCAGGGATTAATGTCTTAGTATAGTACGTTGAATTTCCTTTAGTATAAACCTTCCAATATCCATTTTCTTCCCAATGGGCTTTTGTCAATTCTTCTTGAAATACGATATGTTTTTCGATATCATATTTTTTGACGCAATGTTTTATATAATCTAATATTTGATGCTGTAAAGACCATTTGTATTCCCATTCAGTATACGACTCGAAAGAGTAACTGTAAAGAGCTGAGGGAATATCACATTCTGCTCCAGGATAAGTATTTTCTCTCCACGTACCTCCTACTTCTTTTGCTTTTTCTAAAATGATAAAATCGTGTATATTTTTTTCTTTTAGTTTTATAGCCATTGCAATGCCAGAGAAGCCAGTTCCTATAATCAGCGAAGTATATGTTTTTGGAGCGGCAGACATTGGAGTTGAATTCTTTTTATAAATATAGCAATTAGTTTTAGTAATTATTGGCACCTACTTAAGTAATTCATGATCTTACTTTAAAGGCCTCAATAAGTACCTTCTGTTATTCGATCCATTTACCATACTAAAACTATCCGTTAAAGTTATACGTGTGCCACCTTTCTCCTAATGAGAATCAATTAACGTTTTCTATACCATTCCCAAAGTTGCAAGAATCGTTCGGCATTTCGTTGGATTGGAGATAAATCTACTCCTTCTTTTTCCAGCAGATTCCATTGAGATTCTAAATATCCAGGATGCGGCATTCCATCTAATTCTATTGCTTCATAGTTTTTTGTACTGTCTATTGGTGCACATCCTTCTTTACCAAATCGAGGTCGGCTATGATTAAGCCAACCATTAAAATCACTTTGAAAACCAATAGAGAATTTTACTTTTTTGCTTTCTGATAGTTCCTCAAAACTACCTAGGATATTTGGATCTATTTCTTGATAATTGGATTCAATTAAATGTTGTACTTCTTGGTAGGTCAATTTGTAGGAGTCAATAGAACCTTCACAAAAACAATCTAGGGTTTCTATTTTTTCTTGGTAGCGTTTTTCTGGACGATATGCACTTAACGAAATTCCACTAATTGGTAAACTGATAAACCCTTGATTTTTATAAATTCGAATAATTTGTTCTTCAGAAATTCCTCTAGGATGATTTTGGATTGGACGAAATACATCATGTGTAGCGATAGGTGGCAGTCCATTTTCTTCCATAAAATCTAGGGCATCTTTTCTACATTGATCCGACATGTGTGTAATGTCTGTCATGATACCTGCATTGGCCAACCATAAAATATTTTCCTTTCCTTTCTCTGTTAATCCCCCACGTTTAGATTTCTTTCGTATCCAACCTTTAAAATTGATCATCTTAGTTAATCCAGGGCGGATAGCAGCAGAACCCAATTTAGAATCTACCAAATGGATTAAAGTAAAAAATGCTACACCTTGTGAAGCCCAGAAATTTGCATCTTCCTGACTATTAATTAATTTCTTTGCACCTTCAATAGAATGGATAATGATGGTTTTGTTTGTACTTGTAAATAAATGCCGAACTTCCTCAGGAGATTTGGCTACTACGAAATCTTCTGGATGTTCATTTACAAAATCATTGACATAGTTCAACTGTTTGAGTATTGTCTTTTTGGCTTTAGATCGCCGTTTGACATTCTCTTTGGTTAAGGCACCAGATACGATAATTCGCGCCCCTTTATTATTTGCCCAGTAATTAGCAAAGTTGACGTTTTTAAATTGATGTTTAAAGCTACGTTTAGGTTCTTTTCCTTCTTCAAAATATTGAAAGCCTTTTCCAAAAAAAGAATAAGGCACATGCATGGTCGGATGCATTTGTAAATCTAAATAGGTTCGAATTTCTTGCCCGTGAAGAAAGCCCGTAGATAAAATCAAAAGACAACAAATGGATAGATATTGGCTTTTTTTCATTATTTAATTTCTTGCTTATTTTTTACTTCTTGTCCACAAGAAGTACATCTTTTCACAAAGGCCGAATCAAATGGATAGAACAAAGAGAATAGGACAACCAAGCCACTTAAAATTCCTTTTGTCTTTTTTCTTTCCATTATAAAAGTAAAAGCTCCACAATTTGAACATTTATTTGTTTCTTCTTTCAGCATTGATTTTAATAGATTATTTGCTTGGATATAATCTGATTCTTCAATTTTTAATTTTATTCCCCCAATGGCATTACTGGCGAATGGGTCAATAGTTACCATATTTTCATCTTCAAGGAAACAGTATATTCCTTCATTCTCCAATTTTGACAAAAACAAATTCGCTTTTATCGGATCATCAAAGGTTTTAATGGTTATTATTTTCACAAATGAATTTTAAATTTCCTATTGAGATTTTATGACTATTACTTCCTCCCTCTTACTGTTAACCAAGCGTCTTCTTTCCAAACGATTTCTATTGATTGGAAGCCCGCAGACTCCATCCACGTTTTATGTTGCTCCCAACCGTTTGGATAATCATACGAATCGTAATGTTCCATTATATGAATCCATTCGTCGTCAGTAGTTCCTAATGCACGGGCTTCTTCTTCCCATCTCTTAATGACCTGCTCGTGGTATTTGGTATCGTTTGGATTGACGACCAAATCAGTAAACGTAAAATAGCCATTGGGTTTTAACCATTGATATATTTTGGGGTAGATGGTTTGTTTTTCTTCCGCGGTTAAATGATGCAAAGCAAGTCCTGCGGTTAACACATCAAGGCTATGTTTAGGGAATGATAAGTCTTGAAAAAAAGTATGATAGTATTCAATATTTTCTTTTTTCGAAAAACGATTTTTACATCCTTTGATCATTTCTTCAGATCCATCCACTAAATGAAAAGTCGCATTCGGAAATTGCTGTAATAGTAATTGACTAATATTTCCATTTCCACAACCTAAATCCATAATTTCTTTTGGATAAAAATCTTTTGGGAATTGATTAGATAAAGAACTGATCATTCCTTGGTAATGGGGTACCCAACGACAGATTTTTTCTGTATAGTCGGGATGCATTTCGTCAAAGGCTTCATTCACTTTCATAGACAAACATTTTATTTTCATTTACAAAATAATGAATTGCAAAGAAAAGTGAAATAAAGTCATGATAAAATTAAAGGGTGCGCAATTGATCTCTTGCTTCCATTAACGCAAATCCCAAAAGATTCAGTCCTTTCCAAGTGTTGGGATTTTCGATTTGTTCTGCATCTTGAGATAATCCTATTCCCCAAATATTATCTCTTGGACTTGCTTCTACTAATACCCGTTCGCCTGTATTTAATAAGAAGGCTTTCATTTCTTCATGTTGACTAAACTTAAGCACATTACCTTCTACTACAATTTCATCTCGATGAGCCTCCCATGTATCATGGTCAAAACCCTTCACTTTTCTTCCTAATTTTTTGGCTTCGCCTGGTGTATTTGCAACTAAGATTTTTTCTGCCATTTCCTCATCTTTAAAAAGAACAGCTTTTTGATACATCATCCAATGCTCGGCGGTTTTGTATTCTTTTTGATCTTTTTCGAAAGAAGAAAGCCACCATTGGCTTAAGCAACTTTTACCAATACTTCCGTCGGGGTTTGGGCGATGTCCCCAGAAGAAAAGGTATTTTATTTTTTTGTTTTGATTGTGTTGTTCTTTGATCCAGTTGAGGTTGTATTTGTTTTTCATTGTTTGTTTTTTGGTTGAGATCTGGAGCCACAAT